>NZ_LZJG01000239.1:0-1275 GCF_001667785.1 Mycobacterium sp. E3247
GTTGCGCTTGGTCGGCGGCGCGTCGAAGGCCGTCGGGCTCGGGGAGGCGGATGGCCCGAGCCAGCGTGGAGAGCGCGTCGACGAGCGCGGCCCGGGTCTGGGCGGGTATGGCGCCGGGGTCCGCCGACGCCAGCGCGGCGGCCCGCCGGCCGGCCGTGGCCACCCACTCGATGGCCAGCTCGGCGTCCAGCAGCCACGGGGCCAGCTGTTCGGCGGTGACACCGGGCCACAGCAGGGCGGGGTCCGCCTTGTCCTCGATCTGGCTCTGCACCATCAGGGCGGTCTCGTTGAGCCGCAGGGTGCGCGCCCGCATGCGGCGCCGGCGGCGTTCGTCGAGGCGGCCGGTGCGCACCGCTTCCGCCGTCGTGTCGACGACGATCGCCATCCTCGCCCGCAACGCCCGGACGGTCGCCCGCAGCACGCGTTCCGGCCGATCGGGCATGACGTAGGCGGTCATCACGAACGTGCACACCGTGCCCACCGCGACCGCCCCGATCATCCACGGCAGCTCCGAAATGCGCGCGCGCAGATACAACGTGAAGAAGTAGGACATGAAGGCGACCATGCCCAGGGCCCGGCCGCGGGCGCCGAAGCGGCGGATGTAGGCGGCCGTGAAGACCACCACCACGAACACCGCGTCGCTGACCACCGGGTGGGGCGCGAGCACCGCGGCGGCGGTGATGGACGCGGCGGCGGGCAGCGGCAGCAGCGCCATGGTGATCCGCTGCCGGCGCGGGTCCGGCTCGTTGACGGATCGCGACGCGACCATCGTGATGACGACGCCCAACAGGGCGACGGTCAGGGGCTGTCCGGTCGCCCGGGTCAGGACGGAAAGCGCCAGCAGCGAACAGCCGAGCGCGGCCGTCGTCCGCGTCGCCATCCGCAGCCGGAGCAAACCGGGATCCGAACCGATCACCCAGTTGCCGGCTTGTTCGTAAAGACCGGTTATCGCCCTGCCCCCTTCCCGGCGCCCGACCCATCATGGTTACCCGAACGGCGTCGCGGCGGCCAAGCTAGTCTTCGACATCGTGACAGCGCCGACGCGGGCGAAGCTGGCCGACGGCCGTGAGCTGCTGTTCTTCGCGCTGCCCGGCCACCGCCCGGCACCGGTCGAAGATCGCAGGCCGCTGCCGGCGCGCGCCGGGCAGCACTCCGAGTTGCGGTTCGACCAGACGACGGGGCAGTGGGTGATCGTCGCCGCGCTCTCCACGCTGGCTCGGGCCATCCGCCTCCCCGAGCCCGACGGCCTTCGACGCGCCGCCGACCAAGCGCAAC
>NZ_LZJG01000240.1:0-12168 GCF_001667785.1 Mycobacterium sp. E3247
GGCGACAAGTCGTTCTGCGCCGGCGCCGATCTCAAGGCGATCTCCCGCCGGGAGAACCTGTATCACCCCGACCACGGTGAGTGGGGTTTCGCCGGCTACGTGCATCACTTCATCGACAAGCCCACCATCGCGGCGGTCAACGGCACCGCGTTCGGCGGGGGCACCGAGCTGGCCCTGGCCAGTGACCTGGTGGTGGCCGACGAGCGGGCCCAGTTCGGCCTGCCGGAGGTCAAACGCGGGCTCGTCGCGGCCGCCGGCGGTGTCTTCCGGATCGTGCAGCAGCTCCCGCGCAAAGTGGGGATGGAGCTGCTGTTGACCGGCGAGCCGATCACCGCCGCCGACGCCTTCGAGTGGGGCCTGATCAACCAGGTCGTCGACGAGGGCACGGTGCTGGAGGCCGCGCTGGCCCTGGCCGCGCGAATCACCGTCAACGCGCCCCTGTCGGTGCAGGCCAGCAAGCGCATCGCCTACGGGGTCGACGAGGGTGTCATCACCGACGAAGAGGCGGGCTGGGCGCGGACGATGGCCGAAATGAGCATCCTGATCAGGTCCGAAGACGCCAAGGAGGGGCCGCTCGCTTTCGCCGAGAAGCGGGAGCCGGTCTGGAAGGCCCGCTAACCCGCCAGGACGTTCACCCCGCGCCGGAACACGCCAGGCAGCAGCGCGCAGGCCGGCACGATGGCGCGGCGGGTTGCCGGCGGGGCGCTGGCCAGCACCAGCCCCCGGGTGAGTAGCCGGTAGCTGCGGGTGATCCGTTGCCACGCAAGCTCATACGACGCGGGCGTTTCGTCGACGATCGCGGCGACGGCGGCGCCAGCTTGTTTGACCGCCAGGCTGATGCCCTCGCCGGTCAGCGCGTCCTCGTAGCCCGCCGCGTCGCCCACCAGGAGCACCCGCCCCGCGACCCGCCTGGACACGACCTGCCGCAGCGGGCCACATCCGCGGGCCGGCCCCCGCGCCGCGCCCTGCAATCGCCCGGCCAGCCCGGGGAACCAGCCCAGGTCGGGCTGGCCCCGGGACAGGATCGCGACGCCGACCAGGTCCGGCTCCACCGGCGTCACATACGCCTCACCCCAACGCGACCAGTGCACCTCGACGAATTCCGACCAGGCGGGCACCCGGTAGTGCCAGCGCACGCCGTAGCGCCGCGGTGTCCCGGCCGTCGCCGCGATTCCGGTGGCCCGCCTGACCTGTGAGTGCAGTCCGTCGGCCGCAACCATCCATCTCGCACGCACACCGGCGGCGGCCACCCCGCGAGCGTCCTGGTGCACGGTGGTCACCCGGGCCCGAAGCCATTCGGTGTCTTGCTCTTTCGCGCGCGCGGCCAGCGCCGCGTGCAGCGTGGTCCGTCGCACCCCCCGGCCGGGCCCGCGGTGAAACCGCGCCTGCGCCCGGCGCTGTTCGCTGACATAGGCGATGCCATGAAAGGGCATACCGGCGGGGTCGACGCCGAGGGAGGTGAGCTCGGCGAGCCCGCCGGGCATCAGGCCCTCGCCGCACGCTTTGTCGATGGGGCCCTCGCGCGGGTCGGCGACGATGACCGAGAGCCCGTGCCGGCGTGCGTGCAACGCGGTGGCCAGGCCCCCGGGTCCGCCCCCGACGATCAACAGGTCGGTGTCGTAATCGCTCACGTGTAACCCAGAGCCGAATTCTCGACCTGCAGCCGCACCCTGAGCAACGCCGCGTTGGCCAGCGTGAACACGGCGGCCGTCAGCCACGCCGTGTGCACCAACGGCAGCGCCACCCCCTCGGCCACCACTGCAACGTAGTTGGGATGGTGCAGCCAGCGGTAGGGGCCCTGGCGCACGAGCGGGGCATCCGGCAGCACGATCACCCGGGTGTTCCACCGCCGGCCCAGCGTGGCGATGCACCACCAGCGCAGGCCCTGGCTGAGCGCCACCACCGCCAGCATCGGCCAGCCCAGCCAGCCGATGAACGGCCGGTGCAGCGCCCACGGCTCGAGAATGCAGCCGACCAGCAGTGCGGTGTGGATGAGCACCATCACCGGGTAATGCGGGCGACCAAACTCCCTGGCGCCCTGGGCAAAAGACCACCGCGCGTTCCGGTTGGACACCACCAGCTCAGCGACGCGTTCGATGGCGACCGCCAGGACCAGCAGGTAATACATGTCTCCACTATCTATTGATGAGGGTTCCTTGTACCCACGGTGCCGCCGACGCGGCGGTTCAACCCCGCGAGCGTAACGGCATGGCGAAAATTCGGCCCGAAAAGCGCCGTGGCGTTACGTACGCGACGAGAGATTCTCGTGCCCGTTAGGTTTGCGCGCATCGCCGCGGGGCTAGTGTCCAAGTATGCGGATCCTGGTCACAGGCGCCACCGGCTATGTCGGATCGCGGCTGGTCACGGCGCTGCTGGCGGACCGGCACCACGTCGTGGCCGCCACCCGAAAACCCGCGCGCCTCAGGCGGTTCGGATGGTTCGGCGAGGTCACACCGGTGGCGCTCGACGCCGCGGATCCCGCCTCCACCCGAGCGGCCTTCACCGAATCCGGACCCGTTGACGTGGTGTATTACCTGGTGCACGCCATCGGTCAGCCCGGCTTCCGGGACGCCGACAAGGCCGCGGCCGCCAACCTGGCGGCGGCGGCCCGGGACGCCGGCGTGCGACGCATCGTCTACCTGGGCGGGTTCGTGCCCGCCGACGAGGTGCTGTCCGAGCACCTGACGAGCAGGGCCGAGGTGGCCGAGGCGCTGACGATCCCGGGCGGGCCGGAGGTGGTGTGGCTGGGCGCGGCGATGATCATCGGGGCGGGATCGACCTCGTTCGAGATGATGCGCTACGTCGGTGACCGTTTTCCGCTCATCCCCATACCGAGCTGGATGGACAACCCGATCGACCCGATCTCGATTCGCGATGTCCTGCACTACCTCGTCGCCGCCGCCGACCCGGGCGTGGTGCCGGCGGGGGCGTACGACATCTCCGGCCCGGACACCACGTCCTACCGCGAGCTGCTCAAGACGTATACGCGCATCTCGGGCCGGTGGCACGCCGGGTTGCCGGTCGGCAGGGTCGACACCGGGCTGGCGTCGCTGATCACCGGCGTCGCCCTTCCGGTGCCGCCGGGGCTGGCCGGCGATCTGGTCGAATCGCTGGATCACCCGATGGTGGCGTCGAAGGGCGACCTACGCGATCGCGTGGCCGACCCGCCCGGTGGGTTGCTCGGCGTCCAGGACGCCATTGCCCTAGCCTTGGCCGATCAGCCGAATCGCCCGTCCCCGGTCAACGCCCTGGCCGACCCCCATCACCTCGCCGACACCGATCCCGCGTGGGCCGGCGGTGACGCGCGGCGCATCCGCCACCTGGCCCGCCGCCTCACCCCGCCCGTCGTGCGGCCGGCTTTGGGGCTGGTGGGCATGGTCCCCGGTCCGCTCGCCGGCGCGCTTCGAACCGGCCTCGACCTCCTGATCGCCCTGACCCCGAAGGTGCATCCCGCATGAGCCAGTCAACCGCCCCGTCCAACACCGGCGTGCTGTCCGAGTGGTGGCGCGCCCTCAACAAGGTCGCCGTGCCCCATCATGAGTCGCCGGCCGTCGTGCGACGCCGGCGCGTCATCGTGACGATCACGCTGGTGGTCGGCGCGGCGATGCTCGGGTTCTCGCTGCGGCGTCACCCGGGGGAGTCGAGCTTCTACTGGCTCACGCTGGCGCTGGCGGGGGTGTGGTTCGCCGGTGGGCTCATCTCCGGCCCGCTACACCTGGGCGGCATCTGCTGGCGTGGCCGCAACCAACGGCCGGTCATCACCGGGACGACGATCGGTCTCCTGCTCGGCGCCGTCTTCGTGGTGGGCGGGCTGATCGCCCGGGAGATCACGCCGGTGGCGGAGTTGATAACCAGGGTGCTGGAATACGCCCACCACGGGTGGTATCCGGTGATCGTGGCGATCACCCTGGTCAACGGCGTCGCCGAGGAAGTGTTTTTTCGCGGCGCGCTCTACACGGCCCTGGGCCGCTACCACCCCGTCCTGATTTCGACCGTCCTCTACGCCTGCGCGACGCTGGCCAGCGGCAATCCGATGCTCGGCTTCGCCGCGGTCATCCTGGGGACGGTCTGCGCGTTCGAGCGCCGGGCGACCGGCGGGGTCCTGGCGCCGATGCTCACCCACCTGGTGTGGGGGCTGATCATGGTTCTCGTGCTGCCCCCGATGTTCGGGGTCTAACGCCGGCCGGGCCGACGACCTCGCGGGCCAGCGCGCGCATCCTGGCGGCGTGGACCGGCCGCGCGAAGAGCCAGTACACCCGCCCCGGGATGCCGCGCGGCAGAAAGATGGACCGCTGGGTGTAGCGGCTGCCGCGGCCCTGTTGCGGTGCGACCGCGATCTCGAGCCATTCCCGTCCCGGCGCCCGCTTGGTGGAGCGCAGCCGCAACAGCGTTCCCGGCTTGCGCTCCTCGACCGTCCAGGCCGCCCGCGAAGTCACGGCGTCCTCCGCCGCCTTCCAGACGGCGGCGGGTTCGGCGGGGGTGTGCGCGGCGCGCGCATCGGTGTAGACGATTTCGCCCGCCCACTGCGGGTCGCTGGGCAGCGCCTCGGCCGGTTCGGACCGCAACGACGACCACGAGGGTTCCGGGACTCCCCGAGCGGCGCGGCTGAGCGCCAGTCCGACGGACCGGCGGTAGGGGGTCAGGCCGCCCGGCGGGGGCGCGATGACGCTGTCGACGTCGTGGTTGCGCATCACCGCGTCGCATTCCAGCGACTCGATCAGGGGGCGCGCCAACCCCGGCGGGATCGGCGTCACCGTTCCGACCCACAGGCTGGCGATCGTGGGCGTCAAGAACGGCAGCACGATCAGATAGCGGTTGCCCAGCCCCGCGACTTCGGCGTAGACGCGCATCATGTCGCCGTACTCCAAGACGTCGGGTCCGCCGATGTCCCAGGTGCGCGAGGACGGCACCGCGGCCGTCGCCGCGGCCACCAGGTAGTACAGCACGTCGCGCACCGCGATCGGCTGAATCTTGTTGTGCACCCACTTCGGGGTGGTCATCACCGGCAACCGGTCGGTGAGGTGCCGGATCATCTCGAACGACGCCGACCCCGAGCCGACGACGACGCCCGCCTGCAGCACCAGCGTCTCGATGCCCGAGGCGATCAGCGCATCGCCGACCGCCGTCCGCGATTCCAGGTGCGGTGAGAGCTTGCGGCCCTCGGGATGCAGCCCACTCAAGTACACGATGCGCCGCACCCCCGTGCGACGGGCCGCCGTGACGACGTTGCGCACCGCGCGCGTCTCCTCGTCGGCGAAGTCCTTCGCCGAGCCCATCGAATGGACCAGGTAGTAGACGACATCGATGCCGGCGAACGCCGCGATCAGCGAATCGACGTCACCGAGGTCCCCGCGCGCGACCTCCGCCTGCTGCCGCCACGGCACGTCCGCCAGCTTCGCCGGGTTGCGGGCCAGGGCGCGCACCGGGTGGCCTTCGTCCAGGAGTCGGGGCACCAGCCGGGCACCGATGTAGCCGGTCGCCCCGGTCACCAGGCATCGCACCTGTCCAGCCATGGATTCTCCGTCCGTCGCCTTCGGAATTATTCGGACCCGACGCGGGGAGGATTACCGGCGTGGGCCACCGGTAAGCGCCACGGGCTCAGCGATCGGTGAACTCCGGCGCGCGGCGCTGTTGGAAAGCCTTTGTGCCCTCCAGGAAGTCGTGGGATCGCAGCAGCACTGCCTGCCCCTCGTATTCGCGCTGCAACGCCGGCTCCAACTGGGTGAGCGTGGCCGCGTTGATCGCCAGCTTGGTCTTGCCGAACGCGGCGACGGGCCCCGCCAACAGCCGGGCGATCACCTTGTCCACCTCGGCCCCGAATTCGGCGGCGGGGTACACGGCGCTGACCAACCCCCACGACAGCGCCTCGGCGGCCGGTAGGCGTTCGGGCAGCAGCGCCATGTGCATCGCCCGGATGCGGCCGACGGCGGCCGCGATCAGCGCCGACGCGCCGCCGTCGGGCATCAGGCCGATCTTGGTGAAGGCCAGCATGAAAAAAGCGCTCTCCGAAGCCAATACGATGTCGCACGCCAGGGCCAGGGAAACGCCGACGCCGGCCGCCGGTCCCTGGACCACGGCGACCACCGGGTGTGGCACGGCGGCGATCGCCCGGATCAGCCGGTTGATCTCTAGGACGATCTCGTCGGGCGAGAGCCCGGTCCCGGACACGTCGTCGGCGCTGATCCCCGCGCCGGAGCAGAAGCCGCGGCCCGCACCCCCGAGGCGCACCACCTTCACCTCCGGATCCGTCGCGGCGCGTTCCATTGCGTCGGCGATCCCGATAATCACCGGCACCGTCAGCGAATTGAGGCTGTCGGGCCGGTCGATGGTCACCGACAGCACGCCGTCGGTCAGCGTGACGGAAAGGCCTGCGACGGGGGTCAGGGTGTCGATCGCGGATTGCGGCATGGGCTCACCCTAAGTGACCGGGCTGCGCGCCCGTTGCGGGCGGCTGCGAAGATGCCAACAACAACGGACGTCAGAGCAGACGAAAGGTCGGTGGGTCGTGGCTGGACCGCTGAAGGGACTTCGGGTCGTCGAGTTGGCCGGCATCGGGCCGGGCCCGCACGCGGCGATGATCCTGGGGGATCTGGGAGCCGACGTGGTGCGCATCGACCGGCCATCGACCGGTCCCGGCGGTGTCGCGAAGGACGCCATGCTGCGCAACCGGCGTGTCCTGACCGTCGACCTCAAGTCCGACGAGGGCCGAGCCGTCGTGCTCCAGCTGGTGGCCAAGGCCGACGTGTTGATCGAGGGCTTCCGTCCCGGTGTCACCGAGCGGCTCGGCCTCGGGCCCGAGCAGTGCGCCGAGGTCAACGAGCGGCTGATCTACGCCCGGATGACCGGCTGGGGGCAGGCCGGCCCGCGCAGTCAGCAGGCCGGCCACGACATCAACTACATCTCGCTCAACGGGATCCTCCATGCCATCGGCCGGGCCGGCGAGCGACCGGTGCCGCCGCTGAACCTGGTCGGTGACTTCGGCGGGGGCTCGATGTTCCTGCTGGTCGGCATCCTGTCCGCGCTGTGGGAGCGGCAGACCTCCGGCAAGGGCCAGGTCATCGACGCCGCCATGGTCGACGGCTCCAGCGTGCTGATCCAGATGATGTGGGCGATGCGCGGGCTGGGCATGTGGTCGGACGTGCGCGGCACCAACATGCTCGACGGCGGCGCGCCCTACTACGACACCTATGAGTGCGCCGACGGGCGCTACGTCGCCGTCGGCGCCATCGAGCCGCAGTTCTATGCGGCCATGCTGGCCGGGCTGGGGTTGGACGCCGCCAACCTGCCGGCGCAGAACGACGTCAGCCGCTGGCCCGAGCTGCGCGAGGCGCTGACGGCGGCCTTCGCCGGGCATGACCGCGACCACTGGGCGAAGGTGTTCGCCGATTCCGACGCCTGTGTGACACCGGTGCTGGCGTTCGGCGAGGTGCACACCGAGCCGCACATCACCGAGCGGAACACGTTCTACGACGTGGACGGCGGTCTGCAGCCGTTGCCGGCGCCGCGGTTCTCCCGCACCAAGCCCGACGTTCCCCGGCCGCCGGCCGCGCCGCTGCCCGACGTCGAAGCCGTTCTGAGCGACTGGGTATAGTCGCCAACCAACTGGTTGGCTGGACTCGCAACGATTCTCAAGGAAGGACTCGTATGAAGATCAAGGACGCCGTCGCCGTCGTCACCGGGGGCGCCTCGGGCCTGGGCTTGGCCACCACCAAGCGGCTGCTGGACGCCGGGGCGCAGGTGGTGGTGATCGACCTGCGGGGCGAAGAGGCCGTCCAAGAACTCGGCGAGCGCGCCCGTTTCGTGCAGGCCGACGTCACCGACGAGGCGGCCGTCGGCAAGGCGCTCGACACCGCCGAGTCGATGGGCCCGCTGCGCATCAACGTCAACTGCGCGGGCATCGGCAACGCCATCAAGACGCTGTCCAAGGACGGCCCGTTCCCGCTCGATGCGTTCAAGAAGGTGGTCGGGGTCAACCTGATCGGCACGTTCAACGTGCTGCGGCTGACCGCCGAGCGCATCGCCAAGACCGAGCCCATCGGGGAGGAGCGCGGCGTCATCATCAACACCGCCTCCGTCGCCGCGTTCGAGGGCCAGATCGGCCAGGCCGCCTACTCGGCGTCCAAGGGCGGCGTGGTCGGCATGACGCTGCCGATCGCGCGCGACCTGTCGCGCGAACTCATCCGCGTGGTCACCATCGCGCCCGGGCTGTTCAAGACCCCGCTGCTCGGTTCGCTGCCCGAGGAGGCCCAGAAGTCGCTGGGCAAGCAGGTGCCGCACCCGGCCCGGCTCGGTGACCCCGACGAGTACGGCGCGCTCGCGGTCCACATCATCGAAAACCCGATGCTCAACGGCGAGGTCATCCGCCTGGACGGTGCCATCCGCATGGCGCCCCGCTGAGTCCCCCGAACACGAAAGCCCCCCGCGAGAAGCGGGGGGCTTTCGTATCGGAGAGAGACTTTTATCGACGGAACCATCGACTGACAGCGGGTTCGGCCATCAACAGCCGTGCGAGCATACTCATGGCGTCAGCTCAGCTCGCCGCTTGCAGTTCTTCGAACTGCTCGGAGGTCTCGCCTTCCACCAGCACGTCGCCGTGGTAGAGGGCTTCGAAGTCAACCTTGATGACGTCTGCACTCGTGTCGTCGATCCACATGACACTGAGCGTATGGGCCACCATTAAGGAATCTTTGAGTCACGATTCGGAAAATGGTGGCAATTTACCGGCGGGTAGGTTCAGGGCTGTCAAGCCCGGCTTTTGGCCTCGTGACCTGCTTAATTACCGGCCAAGTTTCTGGCCGGACTCTTAGGGTGGCACCGGTTTAGAAATCGCGCGTTGAACCCTGCGGCCGCCCCCGCGCGTGCTTGAAGAGGAATCTGTTTGACGCGTGAAAACTAGCGTTTGTTAGGTTGTCGCCGGTACGCCAGCGGCCAGCGCGATCAGCACGGCGGCGGAAGGGCTCGACATGCTGCAGGGGATCGCCCGCATGGCCATCGCGGCGCCCCGCCGCATCATCGTCATCGGTGTCCTGGTTTTCGTCGCCGCCGCGATCTTCGGCATCCCGGTCGCCAAGAGTCTGTCTCCCGGCGGTTTCCAGGACCCCCACTCGGAGTCCGCCCGCGCGATCCAGGTGCTGACCGACAAGTTCGGCCAGAGCGGTCAGCAGATGCTGATCGTGGTGACCGCTCCCGGCGGCAGCGACAGCGCACAGGCCCGCGCCGTGGGCACCGACCTCGTCAACCAGCTGCAGAAGTCACCCCTGGTCTACAACGCGTCGTCACCGTGGACGGTCCCACCCCAAGCGGCCGCCGATCTGCTCAGCCGCGACGGCAAGTCGGGCCTGATCGTGGTGAACCTCAAGGGCGGCGAGAACTACGCACAGAGCAACGCCCAAACCGTCGCCGACCAATTCGTCCACGACCGTGACGGCGTCACCGTCCGCGCCGGCGGCGCGGCCATGCAGTACGCGCAGATCAACACGCAGAACCAGGCCGACCTGCTGGTGATGGAGATGATCGCGCTGCCGCTGAGCTTCCTGATCCTGATCTGGGTGTTCGGCGGGCTGCTGGCGGCGGCGTTGCCGATGGCGCTGGGCGCGCTGGCCGTCGTCGGGTCCATGACGGTGTTGCGGCTGATCACGTTCACCACCGAAGTGTCGATCTTCGCGCTCAACCTGAGCACCGCGCTGGGCCTGGCGCTGGCCATCGACTACACGCTGCTGATCGTCAGCCGCTACCGCGACGAGTTGGCCGAGGGCGCCGACCGGGACGAGGCGCTGATCCGGACCATGGCGACCTCCGGGCGGACGGTGTTGTTCTCCGCGGTCACCGTGGCGCTGTCCATGTCGGCGACGGTGGCGTTCCCGATGTACTTCCTCAAGTCGTTCGCCTACGCCGGCGTGGCCACCGTGGCCTTCGTCGCGACCGCCTCGATCGTGATCACCCCGGCCGCCATCGTGCTGCTGGGCCCCCGGCTGGACGCGCTCGACGTGCGCCGGCTGATGCGCCGGGTCTTCCGGCGTCCGGAGCCGGTGCGCAAGCCCGTCGAAGAGCTGTTCTGGTATCGATCGACCAAGTTGGTGATGCGCCGCTGGGCGCCGATCGGTGTGACCGTCGTTGCGCTGCTGCTCCTGCTCGGGCTGCCGTTCATGGGCGTCAAATGGGGTTTCCCGGACGACCGGGTGCTGCCGCGGTCGACCTCGTCGCACCAGGTCGGTGACCAGCTGCGCAACGATTTCGCGAACGACTCCGCGACGTCCGTGCCGGTCGTCGTCCCCGACGCGCGCGGCCTGAACCCGGCGGACCTCGACACCTACGCCGCAGACCTGTCGCGGGTGCCCGGCGTCGCGGCCGTGTCGGCCCCCGGCGGGGCGTTCGTCGGCGGGAACCGGACCGGGCCGCCGGTGGGGGCCACCGGCCTGGCCGACGGCAGCGCGTTCCTGACCGTCAGCAGCACAGCGCCGCTGTTCTCCGCGGCGAGCGACGCCCAACTCCAGCGATTGCACCAGGTGCCCGGGCCGGCGGGGCGGTCCGTCGCGATGGGTGGCGTCGCGCAGGTCAACCGCGACAGCGTCGACGCGGTCACCGACCGCCTGCCGCTGGTGCTCGGGCTGATGGCCGCGATCACCTTCGCGTTGCTGTTCCTGCTCACCGGTAGCGTGCTGCTGCCGGTTAAGGCGCTGGCCTGCAACATCCTGTCGCTGACCGCGGCGTTCGGTGCGCTGGTGTGGATCTTCCAGGACGGGCATCTCGGCGCGCTCGGCACGACGCCGAGCGGGACGCTGGTCGCGAACATGCCGGTGCTGCTGTTCTGCATCGCCTTCGGGCTGTCGATGGACTACGAGGTGTTCCTGCTGTCCCGTATTCGGGAGTACTGGCTCGCGTCCGGGGCCGCTCGACCGGCGAAGCCGAGCCCGAAGCAGGCCGACGCCGCCAACGACGAGAGCGTGGCGCTCGGGGTGGCCCGCACCGGCCGGGTGATCACCGCCGCCGCGCTGGTGATGTCGATGTCGTTCGCCGCGCTGATCGCCGCGCACGTGTCGTTCATGCGGATGTTCGGCCTCGGCCTGACGCTCGCCGTGTTCGCCGACGCCACCCTGGTGCGGATGGTCGTGGTGCCCGCCTTCATGCACGTGATGGGCCGGTGGAATTGGTGGGCGCCCAGGCCGCTGGCCTGGCTGCACGAGCGGTTCGGCATCAGCGAGGGCGGGGCCCACGAGCGCGGATACGTCGAGGCGATCCCGCTTGACGGCGGCCCGCTGGGGGAACCCGTGGCCAACATCGGTTAAGCACCCGCCCTCGCCGGCAACACCCCTATCCTGAGGCCGATTCGATCGGAAGGTTGACCTGTATGACAACGGCGGTGGACAACCCGTTCTTCGCGCGCATCTGGCCCGTCGTCGCCACCCACGAGACCGAGGCCATCCGCGCGCTGCGCCGCGAGAACCTGGCCGGGTTGTCGGGGCGGGTGCTCGAGGTCGGCGCGGGCATCGGGACGAACTTTCCCCACTACCCGGAGTCGGTCCACGAGGTGGTCGCGGTGGAGCCCGAGCCGCGGCTGGCGGCCCAGGCGCGGGCCGCGGCGGACGTGGTGCCCGCCCGGGTGTTGGTGACGGGGGAGACGGCGGAGGATTTCAGCGGCGGTGAGCCGTTCGACGCCGTGGTGTGCTCGCTGGTGTTGTGCTCGGTGCGCGACCCCGGCGGCGTGCTGCGGCGGCTGTATTCGTTGCTGCGCCCGGGTGGCGAGTTGCGGTACCTCGAGCACGTGGCGAGCGCCGGCGCGCGGGGCCGCCTGCAACGGATCGCCGACGCGACGGTGTGGCCCCGGTTGTTCGGCAACTGCCACACCCACCGGGACACCGAGCGTGCGATCGTCGACGCCGGATTCGAAGTCGGCGTTTCCCGGCGCGAGTTCACGCTGCCGGCGTGGGCGCCGATGCCGGTGTCCGAATTGCTGCTGGGCCGCGCCCGCAGGCCGTAGTCGCCGGCTACTTCAGCAGGGCGGGCAGCCGCTGCAGCAAGCCGGGCAGCGCCTGGCTCGCGGTCTCGCGGATGCTGATCGTCGCGTTCCGGGACAGCGGCGTGACCTCCGGATTGACCTCGATGACGGCCGTGCCGCGGGACAGCGCGAGCTCGGCCAGCCCGGCCGCCGGGTAGACGATCGCCGAGGTC
>NZ_LZJG01000241.1:0-647 GCF_001667785.1 Mycobacterium sp. E3247
ACGCCGGGCTCGCCGATCAGCACCGGGTTGTTCTTGGTGCGCCGGCTCAGCACCTGCATGACCCGCTCGATTTCCTTCTCGCGGCCGATGACCGGATCGAGCTTGCCCTCCATCGCCGCGGCCGTCAGGTTGCGCCCGAACTGGTCGAGCACCAACGACGTGGAAGGTGAGCCGGACTCTCCGCCCCGGCCACCGGTCCCGGCCTCCGCGGCCTCCTTGCCCTGGTAGCCGGAGAGGAGCTGGATGACCTGCTGGCGCACCCGGGTCAGCTCGGCGCCCAGCTTCACCAGCACCTGGGCGGCCACGCCCTCACCCTCGCGGATGAGCCCGAGCAGAATGTGCTCGGTGCCGATGTAGTTGTGGCCGAGCTGCAGCGCCTCACGCAGGCTCAGCTCCAGAACCTTCTTGGCGCGCGGCGTGAACGGGATGTGGCCCGACGGCGCCTGCTGACCCTGGCCGATGATCTCCTCGACCTGGCTGCGGACGCCCTCAAGCGAGATGCCCAGCGACTCGAGTGACTTGGCCGCGACGCCCTCGCCCTCGTGGATCAGGCCCAACAGGATGTGCTCGGTGCCGATGTAGTTGTGGTTGAGCATCCGGGCCTCTTCTTGCGCCAGGACGACGACCCTGCGGGCACGGTCGGTAAA
>NZ_LZJG01000242.1:0-719 GCF_001667785.1 Mycobacterium sp. E3247
GCCTTGACGACGTTGCGCCCCACCGTCCACCGGTGCACCTCATCGGGGCCGTCGACGATGCGGCTCATTCTCGCCTCTGAGAGCCAGGCCGCCAACGGCAGGTCGTGGGTGTAGCCCAAGGACCCGTGTATCTGCAACGCCGTGTCGATCACCTCGATCAGCATGTTGGCGATATAGGTTTTGGCCATCGAGTTCTCGATGCGCAGGTCGTGCCCGTGCTCCATCTTGTAAGCCAGGTGCAGGATCATCAGCCGGGTGACGTAAAGCTTCTCGGCGCAGTCGGAGAGCATCCACTGGATTCCCTGACGATCAGCCACCCGTTTGCCGAAGGTGACTCTTTCACATGCCCGCGCGGCCGCCATGTCAAGCGCTGCTTGGGCTTTCGCGATGCTCCACATGCCGTGCCGCAGCCGGCCGTAGCCGAGGCGATGCTGGCCCATGGCAAAGCCCTGTCCAAGTCCGCCGAGAATGTTCTCGTGGGGGACAACGAGGTCGTTGATGCGCACTTCGGCGTGGCCCATCTGGATTTCGCCCTGGTAGGTGGGGATATCGGATTCGCCCATGATAGGGATATTGCGGACGATATCGAAACCCGCGTTGGGCAGCTCCACCAAGAAGGTGGTGTATTGCCGATGACGAGGGGCGTCGGGATCGGTCTTGGCCATCACCAGTGCCAGCTGAGAAATGGACGCCCCTGAGGTGTACCACTTCTCGCCGTT
>NZ_LZJG01000243.1:0-39291 GCF_001667785.1 Mycobacterium sp. E3247
ACATCGAGAACGCCCTGATCAAGTAGCTCCCGGAGACGTGCTGGTAGACGTCGTACACCAGCGACCGGTGCTCGACCTCCTCGGCGCCGTGCCAACGCAGCAGATCCAGCATCATGGGGTCGGCCTTCGCGTAGTCCAGGCCCCGGTTCGTCAGCACCCATTGGCCCAACATCGCGGTGTAGTGCTCCAGCGCGGCCACATCGGCCAGCCGCCGATACAGCCACCACCGCTTCATGGCCGGCGGAAACCACTGGGGCGGGTCGCCCAGCGTCATCGACAACAGCCTCCCGAGCCGATCCGTGTACGGCTTGGTGTCGATGCCCTGCTCGGCGAGGTGGTCGAGCACCACCTGGTGCGCCCAGGCATGCCAGGACTCCTGCTGGATGAACGGCTTGATCGCCGCCTCCAACTCCGGGTCATCGACCAGCGACGACGCTTCGAGCACGGCCTTGATGAAGTGCCGCTCGCCCTCGGGCAGCAGCAGATGCAGGACGTTGATCATGTGCGTCGAGAACGGATCGTCGGGGACCCAGTGCAGCGGCGTCTCCGACCAATCGAACCGGACCATCCGCCGATACCTGGGGTGCCCGTCGTGGTGAAGTTGGACCTCGGGCATCGAAAGCTCCCTCCCGACTACTGCGAACAACCGTTCACTCGCCCGCGTACCCACGCGAGCGGCCGGTTATGCGTACCGGCGGTACCAGGATGCGGAAAGTTCGCTTTCGGACTAAGGGACTCGAACCCCCATGCGCTCCAGCGATTGACTCGACACGATCAACCGCAGAAACCGATTTGATATCGACTGCTATGCGCTACTTATGTTGACAAAAGTCACAAAATTAACATCACGCGATGCAGGACTTCTCGGTGAGTGCGCAGCGGTCGCGCCCTCTCCCCCGGCGCGACGTATTGCGCTACGCCATCACCATGTCGGCACTGCCAGCGCTGTATGCGGCATCGACAACCGCCACGGCCCGTGCCGCCGTCGGCGCCACCCCCACATTGATCGACTTCGCCGCGCGCCAAATTCCGGCGCAGCAGATTAGAGCCGCCGGCCACTCCGGGGTCATCAACTACGTCTCGCTGTCGCGTCCCGGCTCGTCCATGGGCGCCAAGCCGATCACGCGGTCCTACGCCGAGCAGCTGACCGCTGCCGGCCTGATCATCGTCAGCAATTACCAATACGGGAAGCCGGGCGGGACGGCACCATCGGACTTCCGGCGCGGGTTCGAGGGCGGCGTCGATGATGCGCGCACGGCCTGGAAGCTGCACACCGAGGCGGGTGGCGGTCAGAGCGCCCCGATCTTCTTCAGCATTGACGAGGACATCAACCACGACACTTGGAACAACTTGGCGCTCAAGTGGTTTCGTGGAATCAATTCGGTACTGGGAGTGCAGCGCACCGGCGTCTACGGCGGTATTGATGTGTGCCGGTGGGCCTGCGCCGATGGCGTTGTCGGAAATTCGAGCACCCCCGGCCACCGGTGGGCCTGGCAAACCAAGGCCTGGTCCCGCGGTCAGATCGATCCCGCCGCGGTTCTCTACCAACGCGTGGTGAGTACGGCAGCGAATCCAGGCCCAAGAGTCGGGGGACTCGAAGTCGACGTCAACGACGTCCTTGCCGGCGATTGCGGCCAGTGGAACCTACATCGGTGAGCCGGGTGTCGTCGGGCCGCCGAATATCCGGTGGAGCTAAGGGGACTCGAACCCCTGACCCCCACACTGCCAGTGTGGTGCGCTACCAGCTGCGCCATAGCCCCAAGTCGTGCCCATCGAAGCTACACCAACCGCCACCCTGGTTCAAAGTTGCTGTTCAGGCCGCCTCACCGTCCGCCGGGGGCTCGGCCAGACCGTGTTCCGGATGGATCAGCGTGCGCGTTTCCGCCGCCGGCACCCAGCCGACGGCGGCGATCAGCAAGACAATCCCGCTGATGCCGAATCCCCAGCCGAAGCTGAGCTGCTCCGCGGCCCACCCGACTGTCATGGAGCCGACGATGGCACCCAGATCGGACAGCATCTGCACCGCCGCCACCGGAATCCCCGCGCGCGCCTCGTTGCCGAGGATGTCGGCCACCGCGGCCTGCATCGGGGACATGAAAATGCCGGTCGTCGCACCGGATATGGCCGCGGCGATCATGAACGCGGGAAGCGACGACACGATTCCCAGCGCGGCGGTCGCTACGCCGGACGCCGCCAGGCCCACGATCAACAGCGTGCGCCGTCCCATCCGGTCGGACAGGTAACCACTGGGGACGACGGCCACAGCGTTGCCGGCGGCGAACGCCGCGAGCGCCACTCCGATGACGCCGACGCTTTTGCCCATGACGTCGGCGAGGAACAGCGGCACCAGCGCGACCCGCAGACCAAACGCCGCCCAGCCGGTCGCAAAGTTGGCCAGTAACGCCGCCCAGTACGCGCGGACGCGCAGCGCCTGGCGCATCGTCACCGTCGATCGGGTCGGCGGCGGGGGCGCGGCCAGCTCCGAATGCCGCAGGCCGTAGAACAGCGCCACCACCACACCCAGCATGGCGATGCCGTACACAATGAACGGGGCGGTCAGACCCCAGCCCGCCGTCAGGCCGCCGATCGCCGGCCCGCCCACCGCGCCGATCATGAACGAGGTCGTGAACAGCCCCGCGATTCGCCCCCGCGCGTCGGGTGGGCTGATATGGATCATCAGTCCCAGCGCCGAGACGTAGAACATCGTCGAGCCGACACCGCTGATGCCGCGGAACACCAGCAATTGCCAGTACGCCTGCGAATACGCGCACGCGATCGTGGACAACGCCACGATCAGCAAACCACCGATGTAAATCCGTCGCTCGCCCAACCGCTGCACCAGCGCACCGCTGACCGGTGCGAAACACAGCCGGCTCAACGAAAAGACGGTGACCAAGAAAGTCACCGCTTTGATGCTGACCCCGAAGGTATGCGCGAAGGCGGGCATCGCCGGCGAAATGACGCCGTAGCCCAAGGCAACCATGACATTCGCCCAGCTGAGGATCCAGACTTCGCGGGGCAGCCGACTAGAACGAGTGCCACGTCCCCCCGAACGGGCAAGGCGGAGGGAAATGGTCACCCAATGACTTTATTAACCACCTCGCGCGCGGCTTCCTGCACCTCCGCCAAATGCTCTGGGCCGTTGAAGGACTCCGCGTAGATTTTGTACACGTCTTCCGTGCCCGACGGCCGCGCGGCAAACCAGGCGTTCGCGGTCGTCACCTTCAATCCGCCCAGCGCGGCACCGTTGCCGGGCGCGGCGGTGAGTTTCGCGGTGATCGGCTCGCCCGCCAGCTCCGTGGCGGTGACCTGCTCGGCCGACAGCTTGGCCAGGCGGGCCTTTTGCTCGCGGTCGGCGGGCGCATCGACGCGAGCGTAGAACGGCGTGCCGTACTCGGCGGTCAGTTCCTGGTACCGCCGGGACGGGCTCAGCCCCGTGACGGCCAGGATTTCCGAAGCCAGCAGGGCGAGGATGATGCCGTCCTTGTCGGTGGTCCACACCGAACCGTCGCGCCGCAGGAACGACGCCCCCGCGGACTCCTCACCGCCGAAGCCGATGGTGCCGCCGATCAGGCCGTCGACGAACCACTTGAATCCAACCGGCACCTCGACGAGCTTGCGGCCGAGGCCGGCGACCACCCGGTCGATGATCGACGAACTCACCGCGGTTTTGCCCACGGCGATACCGTCCGGCCACGACGGCCGGTGCGTGTAGAGGTAGTCGATGGCCACCGCCAGGTAGTGGTTGGGGTTGAGCAGTCCCCCGTCGGGCGTGACGATGCCGTGGCGGTCGGAGTCCGCGTCGTTGCCGGTGGCGATCTGGTAGCGGTCCCGGTTGGCGATCAGGCCAGCCATCGCATCGGGTGAGCTGCAATCCATCCGGATCTTGCCGTCGTGGTCGAGCGTCATGAACCGCCAGGTCGCATCGACCAGTGGGTTGACCACGGTCAGGTCCAGACGGTGGCGCTGGGCGATCTCACCCCAGTAGTCGACGCTCGCCCCGCCCAGCGGGTCGGCGCCGATGCGAACCCCGGCCGCGCGGATCGCGTCGATGTCGACCACGTTCGGCAGGTCGTCGACGTAGTCGCCCAGGTAGTCGTGGCGCTGGACGGTTTGCAGCGCCCGGGCCAGCGGCACCCGCTTCACGCCGGCGCCGTCGCGCAGAATCTCGTTGGCGCGCTTGGCGATTGCGTTGGTTGCGTCGGTGTCCGCCGGGCCGCCGTTGGGCGGGTTGTACTTGAAGCCGCCGTCCGGCGGCGGGTTGTGCGACGGCGTGACGACGATGCCGTCGGCCAGCGCCTCGGTGCGGCCCCGGTTGTAGCCGAGGATGGCGTGGCTGACCGCCGGTGTCGGGGTGTAGCGATCGCGGGAGTCGATCATCGTGACGACGTCGTTGGCCGCCAGCACCTCCAGTGCCGACACCCACGCCGGCTCGGAGAGGCCGTGCGTGTCACGGCCGATGAACAGCGGGCCCGTGGTGCCCTGGGCGGCGCGGTATTCGACGATCGCCTGGGTGATGGCCAGGATGTGGGCCTCGTTGAAGGCGCCGTTCAGCGCCGACCCGCGGTGGCCCGACGTGCCGAACACCACCTGCTGGGCGACGTCGTCGGGATCGGGCTCAATCGAGTAGTAGGCCGTCACCAGGTGCGGCAGGTCGACGAGGTCTTCGGGCTGGGCCGGCTGGCCGGCGCGGGGGTGGGCCATGGTTGTCAATTCTGCCTGCGGCGCACGTCGCTGACTTGTCAGGTACTTTTCTGACGTCCCGGATTCACCCACCCGTAAGTCCAGGCAGAGGCGAAGGGATCGCGCGTGGCACACGACTATCGCGAGTTGGCCGCGGTTTTCGCCGGCGGGGCGCTGGGCTCCCTCGCCCGTGCCGGCCTGGGCACGCTCGCCGCCGGCGACCCGGCGAGGTGGCCGTGGCCGACGTTCACGGTCAACATCGTCGGCGCCTTCCTGCTCGGGTACTTCACCACCCGGCTGCTGGAGCGGCTGCCGTTGTCCAGTTACCGGCGCCCGCTGCTGGGCACCGGATTGTGCGGCGGACTCACCACCTTCTCCACGATGCAGGTCGAGACGCTGAGGATGGTCGAGCACGGCCATTGGGTCCTGGCCGCGACCTACACGCTCACCAGCATCGCGGTGGGACTGTTGGCGGTGCACCTCGCCACCAAATTGGTGCGCCGCGTCCGGATCCGCGGATGACGGCCGGCGCGGCCACGACGGCTGCGGTGTGGGTGGGGGTGGCACTGATCGGCGGCGCCGGGTCGGTGCTGCGGTTCGTGGTCGACCGTGCGGTGGCCACGCGGGCCGCCCGGTCATTTCCGTTCGGCACGTTGGTCGTGAACGTCAGCGGCGCCGCGCTGCTGGGCTTCCTCGGGGGCCTGGTGCTCAGCAAGGAGGCGGCCCTATTGGCCGGAACGGCGTTCGTCGGGGCCTACACCACGTTTTCCACCTGGATGCTGGAAACGCAGCGGCTCGGCGAGGAGCGACAGCTGCGCACGGCGGTCGCCAACATCGTCGTCAGCGTCGCGCTGGGCGAGGCGGCGGCGTTCTCCGCGCAGTGGATCGCCGAGCAGCTCTAGTCAACCGCGGGGAACGTCGTCGGGCGTGCGGGGCAGCGCATAGAGCGCCATCCGCCGGTTCGACATGTCGTGCTCGCCGAGGAAGACGCAGCCTCCCCGCTCGCAGAATGTGCGCGCCAGGGCGTTGCGGTGGTCGGGATCGAACATGATGCGCCGGCATTGCGGATCGAGGCCCAGGATGCTGCCCACCAGGTAGGGCAGCAGGTAACTCACGTGTCCCCGCTTGATGTAGTCCAGATCGGCCACCGCGACGTGCAACCCCAGATCGTGGGGATCATGCTCATATCGGGTCGCGATGGAATCCTTTGCTGCCCTGTACAATTCGATGTAGGCGCGGTCTGTTCCATAGAGCGTGGCGATGAAGGGGCGCGAGAAGGCGCCTTCGAGCTGCGCACGCAGATAACGATGCCAGCGCGCCACCGGCCAGGCGGACTCCCACGCTTCGACCAAGTGCGGTCGGCTCATCCACTCGGCGATCATCTCCGCGTCCGCGTCGGGGTTGGCCAGACGCAGCCCGTACGGGTCGGGCAACGCGGGAATGGGCGGCGGTGGGACTGCGCGGATTTCGGCGGAAACGTCGGTCAATTCCCGCGGCAGGATGGGGTCGGCCCCGCTCACGCGAGTGCCGCCTTCATCCACCGCTCGGCCAGCGCCACAACCCATTCGGCCGCCGCCTCGGGCCGGTCGGGAGGTGATTCGACGAGAACCAGTTCGTCGATGCCCATGTCGGCGAGGGCGCCGATGTCAACGACTTCCGGGTCGCGTAGCGCGACCGACAGCCGCAGCTGGGCGGGATCCCGCCCCGAGTCGGTGCATAGCCGTTGCAGCTCGGCGACGCGATCGCGCGCGGCCTCCAGCCCATCGATGTTGAACCCGTACCAGCCGTCGCCCCACTTCGCCGCACGGCGCAGCGCCGAATCGCTGTTGCCCCCTAGCACGATCGGGATACGACGGTCCCGCACCGGTTTGGGGTTGACGCGGATGGACTCGAACTTCACGAAGTCGCCGTCGAACGAGGCGACGTCGTCACGCCACACTGTGCGCATCGCGGCCGCATATTCGGCGGTACGCGCACCGCGACGGGCGAAGGGCACTGAGAGCGCGGCGAATTCCTCCCTGGACCACCCGACGCCCACGCCCAGTGTCAGCCGCCCACCGCTGAGCCGATCCAGGCTGGCGGCCTGCTTGGCCACCACCACCGGATGGTGTTCGGGCAGCAGGAGCACGCCCGTGGCCAGGCCGATCCGGGACGAGGCGGCCGCGGCAAAGCTCAGGGCGATCATCGGGTCAAGCCAATCCGCCTGCGCCGGAACGGCAATGACGCCGTCCTCGGAGTAGGGATAGCGCGAAGCGGGCCGGTCGGCCATCACGACGTGTTCACCCGCCCACAGCGTGGCGAAACCGCAATCGTCAGCGGTCGACGCGACGGCATCGATCACCGCGCGGTCGGCGCCGGTACCGATCCCCAGGGCATGCAATCCCAGCCGCATCGCAGAATCGTCTCACGACGTTCAGCGGCTTTTCAGCATCTCCGCGAGGACGGCCGCCTGGCTGATCTCCACCTCGCGAGTCGCGGTGACCAGGGTGAGGACACCGTGCCCGGCCAGATCGCGGAGCTCGTCCAGCGCCGGGCTGTCGCGCAGCTCGGCCCGGTAGCGCTTCGCGAACTCGTCGAACCGTTCGGGGCGGTGCTGATACCACTCCCGGAGCTCCTTCGACGGTGCGACGTCCTTGCACCAGGTGCCCACCCTCGGATCGTCCTTGCGCATCCCCCGCGGCCAGACGCGGTCGACCAGCACGCGCCGGCCCTCGTCGGCGGCGACGTCGTCGTAGACCCGCGCCACGCGAACCCTGTCCTTGGCGCTCATAAACGCCAGGGTAGGCGCCCGTCGGCAGACTGCGTTATTATCGAACTTATGTTCGAAGAATTGGCGAACGTCGACCCGGCGACCGGTGAATTGGCCCTGATAGAGCGCATCGCCGAGCTGGAGATGGTCAAGTGCGCCGCCGCTGCCGGCCAGGCCCGGGCCGCGGCCGCACTGGACGCCGCACGGCGGGCCACCGAAGCGGCCGAAGGGGTGCCCGCCGCGCGGCGCGGGCGCGGCGTGGCCAGCGAAGTCGCGCTGGCGCGGCGCGACTCCCCCGCCCGGGGCGGTCGGCATCTGGGCTTCGCCAAGGCCCTCGTCTACGAGATGCCGCACACGCTGGCGGCGCTGGAATGCGGAGCGTTGTCGGAGTGGCGGGCGACGCTGATCGTCCGCGAGAGCGCCTGCCTGGAAGTCGAGGATCGCCGGGCGTTGGACGCGGAGCTGTGCGCCGACCCGGCGGGCCTGGACGGCATGGGCGACGCGCGAGTTGCCGCCGCGGCGAAAGCGATCGCCTACCGGCTGGATCCGCACGCCGTCGTCGAGCGGGCGGCCAAAGCCGAGATGGAACGCACCGTCACCATTCGGCCCGCGCCCGACACGGTGACGTACCTCACCGCATTATTACCTGTGGCGCAAGGCGTTTCGGTGTACGCGGCGCTGCGCCGCGAAGCGGACACCCGCGGCGACGGGCGCACGCGCGGTCAGGTGATGGCCGACACCCTGGTCGAACGGGTCACCGGCCGCAGCGCCACGGTCCCCAGCCCGATCGCGGTCAACCTGGTGCTGTCCGACGAGACGCTGCTCGGCGGTGACAACGCGCCCGCTGACCTCGCCGGCTACGGTCCCGTCCCCGCGGCGGTCGCGCGCGCAATGGTCAGTAGCGCTGTCACCGACCGGCGTTCGCGCGCGACGCTGCGCCGGCTGTACGCGCATCCGCGCTCCGGGGCGCTGGTGGCGATGGAGTCACGGGCACGCCTCTTTCCCCGCGGGCTGGCCGCATTCATCGGCCTGCGCGATCAGCGTTGCCGCACGCCCTACTGCGATGCGCCGGTCAGACACCGCGACCACGCGCGGGCGTGGGCCGACGGCGGCCCGACCACCGCGGACAACGGTCTGGGCCTGTGCGAGCACTGCAACTACGTCAAGGAGAACGCAGGATGGCGGGTGAGCACCGCCGTCGACGAAAACCACACGCACACAGCGCTATTCACGACGCCCACCGGCAAGGGCTACCGCTCGATGGCGCCGCCGCGCGTCCCCACGATCACGGTCAGCGAGCTGGAGATCCGCGTCGGGGTCCGCCTCGCGCGACACGCGGCCTAGGTGCCCTGGCCGGTGAGGCGCTCGACATCGATGACTTCACCGCGGTTGATGCTGACCCAGTCACGCCCGGCCAGGTAGGGACGCAGGCTCCGGCCGATGAGCTCGACGTCGGCGGGTGATTTGGGTCGCTGCAGCTCGTACACGTGGGGCAACTCGGCCATGCCGGTGACGACATTCCACAGCGTCAACGCCTGGGGACCGGTGGGCGGGTCCACCAAGACCGGTCCAAACAGGCACTGCCCCAACAAGAACAGGGTGGGAACACCATAGCCGCCGGCGTCGATGACCCGCTGATGGTCGTAGCGGATCTCGTCGTGGGTGGTCGGGTCGTCCAGCGCCGCGTCGAAAACCGACGGGTCGGCGCCGATGTCGCACAGCAAGCGACGGGCAACCGCGGGGTCGTGCGGTTTACCGCCCAGCGTGTGCAGTTCGTGGCCGATGGCGCCGTACCACCGATCCAGCAGCGCCACGTCCCTTCGGCGCAGCAGCGCCCCGATCCGCATCAACGACCACCCATAGGACCACTCCCGCTCCCACGGGTGCTTCTGGTCCTCGGACCGGTTGATCTCTTCGAGGCTGAAGAAACGCCAGTCGACGGTGATGCCGAGTTGATCGCGCACGTCGCGAATCCACAATGACGTTTGGTAGGCGAACGGACACATCGGGTCGAAATGGAACTCCACCGCAACGCTCATGTTCGGACCCGCTTCGCCGCTCAGTAGTGATAGGTGTCCGACGGCGCGGGCGAATGATCCCGTTCTTCGTCGTCGAAGTCCGACGGTTCGATGCCGTAGGCGCGGGCCAGCTCGAGGATCTTCGTGGCCCTGGCAATCCGCGGCAGGTCGGAACCGTTACGAATCTCTCCCCCGTCACGTTCGAACTCGGCGAAAAACTCCTTCGCCCACGATATTTCGTCGTGCGATGGCGACAAGCCCTCGTTGACCACCGCGCACTGGTCCGGCGTCAGGCAGATCTTGCCGGTCATCCCGAATTCCACGGACACGGCCGTGGCCTCGATCAGTTTCAACGCATTCGAGCCGATCGTGGGCCCGTCGATGGCGCTGGGCAGGCTGGCCGCCTTCGCGGCGATCGTGAAGCGCGAGCGGGCGTAGGCCAGCGTGCTCGGGTCCTCCCCGAAACCGGTGTCGCGGCGGAAGTCTCCGATGCCGAAGGCGAGCCGGAAGGTGCCCTTCGCCGCGGCTATTTCGGTGATGCGTTCGAGCCCGCGGGCCGTCTCCACCAACGCCACGATCGGCACGTTGGGCAGCCGTTGGGCGGTCTCGGTGACGTGGTCGACCGATTCGACCATCGCCAGCATCACCCCTCCGACCGGCGTTCCCGCCAGTGCCGCGAGGTCGTCCGCCCACCACGGGGTGCCGAACCCGTTGACGCGCACCCAGTCGGTGTTGCCGGTGTCCAGCCAGCTCACCACGTTGTCGCGGGCGGCGTGCTTGTCTTTGGGTGCGACGGCGTCCTCGATGTCGAGTACGACGATGTCGGCCCGCGAGTGCACCGCGGACTGGAACCGGTCCGCGTGCGCACCGTTGACCAATAGCCAGCTCCGGGCCAAAACGGGGTCGATGCGGTAGCCGATGGCGTCGTCGGGCTCCGTCGCGCTGGTGTTGACCTGGTCGTACATTCGGTCTCTCGTGGTTATCGGTATCGGACTGGTGCCTTAACCGTAGCGATATCCCCAAACGGGCGGTTGGGCATGCCCCCTCGACGCAGAAATGGCCAGACCGCCCGAGGATCGAGCCCTCGCCCGGGCGGCCTGGCTGTGGAATTTTCGGCTAGTTGATGCCGACGACCTCCTGCGCGATGGCGGCAACGCGCGTTTGGGCGGCCGACACCACCCGCTGGCGGTTCTTGTTGGCCTCCTCGTACGCGATGATCGCCCGCACGTCGCTCGGATTGGTGAGGTCCTTCACCTCGGCGACGGCCTCGCTCACGTTGAGCTCGTCGTAGTTGGCGATGGGCAGCTCGTCGGCGTCGAGGACCCCCACGGAGGCGCGTGCCGCGTGCAGGGCGTCGGCGGTCTGCCGGGCCCCCTCGTTGCGGGTCACCCGCTCGGCCGCCTCGAGGGCGGCGTTCCGGGAAGCGACGATCGCCCGCGTCGCCACGTCACCCGCGTGCGCGCCCCTGCTGACCAGTTCGTTGAACGTCGGGCGGGCCGAGCGCAGCGCGTCTGCGGCCCTGTCGACACCGCGGACCGACCACTCGACCGGCAGGTTCACCAGTTTGACCGCGGTTCCGGCCGCCGCCTGCAACGGTGTGCGACGCAGCGCGGCCGGTCCACCGAGCGCATCCTCGGCGAGCACGGTCGCAAGCCAATCGACGGTCGCCGAATGAGCGGTGATCAGTCGCGTCGCCAGGCTCTCCACCTCGGGGAGCTCGGCGGCCACGGCCAGCGCCTTGAGGTAGCGGGCGCGGTCGAGCAATTGATCCTCCAGCGCCAGGTCGCCCAGCAGCGCCTCGTCGAACGGTTGCGCCTGTTCGGTCAGCGCCTTGACCGCCGCCGCGGCGCGGCCCAGGAACGGGCCGACGATGTCGGGGACGCCACCCAACCCGCGTATCGCCTTCTCGATCGCCTCGGAACGGTCACGTGCGTTCGACGCGTTCTGTGTCAGTTCTCGCTCGACGGCCTCGGTACGCGCCTGTGCGATGCGGGTTTCGGCAACCTGGATCTCGGTGTTGGTCAGCTGGTGCAAAGCGCGCAGCTGCGCCAAAACCGTCGTCTTGTCCGTTGAAGTCATTGAAAAACTCGCCTCCTGCGTTGATTGTCTGGATCGGCACGAAAGCGCCTTTGGGTCGGCTACCCATTCGGGCGCGGACAGATAACATCGGCACCCGGCGTGTGATCCAGATCGCTTTGGCCCCTGGCCCGAGGTGGCCGCGCCGGCGCGACCGCCCTCGTTTAGCGGTTTGTACAGCGGGTACGTCTCGACGAGCCGCACACAGCCCATGGTGCGAATTTCCAACTCCCAGAACACTGGAGGTATCGCGATGGCCGACATGATTGTGCAATCGCCCGACGAGGTCGTCGCTTTCCTGAAGGCGCAACACAACCTCATCGAGGACATGTTCGACGAAGTCCTGCACGCGTCCGACCCGCAGGCGCGGGAGAAGCCGTTCGTCGAGTTGCGTCAATTGCTCGCCGTCCACGAGACGGCCGAGGAAATGGTGGTGCACCCGCGGGTGCGCCGCGAGACCGACGACGGGGACGCCATCGTCGACGCCCGGCTCAAAGAAGAGCACGAAGCCAAGGAGCTGCTGTCACAGATCGAGGGCCTCGATCTCGCCTCGCAGCAGTTCGTCGACGCCGTGACCAGGCTGCGCGACGCCGTCCTCGAGCACGCACGGCACGAGGAGGAAGACGAGTTCCCCGTTTTGCTCCGGAAAGTCGACGAGGACGATCTCAAGCGGATGGGCGCGGCTGTGCGAGCGGCCGAGGCCATCGCGCCGACCCGCCCGCACCCCGGCGTCGAGTCGGCGAAGCTGAATTTCGCCCTGGGGCCGTTCGCGTCGATGCTCGACCGCGCCCGCGATGTGATCAAGCAGGCCATCGGAGTCGGCTAGGCCTGCACCGCCGAACTTTCCGTAGGCTCGACGAGGTGAGTGTCGCTCCGGATATGACCGTTGCCCTGCAACACCGGTTCTTCCGTGAGCTGCCGGAGATGGCCATGCGCTGGCAAGCGGAGGCCCCGGCCGAGCCGAGGCTGCTGGCGTTCAACGACAGGTTTGCGGCGGAGCTCGGACTGGACGCCGACTGGCTGCGGAGTCCCGACGGACTGCGCTTCCTGGTCGGCAACCTGGTGCCCAGCGGCGCCGTTCCGGTGGCCCAGGCCTACGCGGGGCATCAATTCGGCGGCTTCGTCCCCCGGCTGGGCGACGGACGCGCCCTGCTGCTCGGCGAGCTCGTCGACGCCGAGGGCCGTCTGCGCGACATCCACCTCAAAGGCTCCGGGCCGACGCCGTTCGCGCGCGGCGGCGACGGGCTGGCGGCGGTCGGTCCCATGCTGCGCGAGTACATCGTCAGCGAAGCGATGCACGCGCTTTCAGTGCCGACGACACGATCGCTGGCCGTGGTGGGCACCGGCCGTCCGGTGCTGCGCGAAGCGGAATTGCCCGGGGCCGTGCTGACCCGGGTGGCCAGCAGCCATCTGCGGGTGGGCAGCTTCCAGTACGCAGCGTCGTCCGGCGACGGCGAATTGCTGCGGCGCCTCGCCGACCATGCGATCGCTCGCCACCACCCCGGCGCCGCACAGGCCGAACGCCCCTACCTCGCACTGTTCGAGGGCGTGGTCGCGGTGCAGGCATCGCTGATCGCTCGCTGGATGCTGATCGGATTCGTGCACGGGGTGATGAACACCGACAACATGACGATCTCCGGCGAGACGATCGACTACGGACCGTGCGCTTTCATGGAGGCCTACGACCCCGACACGGTCTTCAGTTCGATCGACTTCTGGGGGCGCTACGCCTACGGCAACCAGCCCCTGGTCGCGGGCTGGAACCTCGCTCGGTTCGCCGAGACGCTGCTCCCCTTGCTCTCCGATGACATCGAGGAGGCGGTCGCGCTTGCGGAGGCATCGTTCGGCGTCTTCCAGCGCGAGTACGACGCCGTGTGGTCGTCCGGCATGCGCGCCAAACTCGGTTTACCGGCCGACATCGAAGCCCGAGACTGCACGGCGCTGGCCGACGACTTGCTTGCCCTGCTGAAGGACAGCCACGTCGACTACACCTCGTTCTTCCGCCACCTCGGCCGGGCGGCGCGCGGCGATGCCGAACCCGCGCGCGGATTGTTCGTCGACCTCGCCGGATTCGACGCCTGGCTGTCGCGCTGGCAGAGCCTGCGCCCCGACGCCGACGTCATGGACCGGGCCAACCCGGTCTACATTCCGCGCAACCACCTGGTCGAGGAGGCCCTGGCCGCCGCGACGGCCGGCGAGCTGGGACCCGTCGAACAGCTCCTCGCTGCGGTGGCCGCGCCCTTCGACGAGCGGCCGGGTCTGGAGCGCTACGCCAGCCCGGCCCCGGAGGACTTCGGAAAGTACCAAACGTTCTGCGGCACTTAGGCTTACGTCAGCTTTGCGGCCTCGGCCTGGAGCTCGTCGAGCCGGCGGAGGGTCTGGTCGCGAGGCTCGGTGGGCAGCTCCACCAGCAGGTGCTCCACCCCGAGGGCGAGGTAGCCCTCCAGCTCGTTGGCCGTCGGCGCGCCGCCGTGGAAGCTGATCACCGGTACGTCCTGGCCGGCGACATCGCGCAGTTGCTGAAGTTGCGGGGCCAGCACCTCCGCGGACGGCGTCATCGACAGCCAACCGGCGTGCAGCCGGGCGATGCGTTTGAAGCCCGCGGGCCCGCCGCCGAAGTACAGCGGCGGATAGGGCTTCTGCACCGGCTTGGGCCAACTGTAGATCGGCTCGAAGTTCACGAATTCGCCGTGGAACCCGGCCGTTTCGTGCGTCCAGATCTCGATCATCGCGTCGATCCGCTCGTCGACGACCCGGCCGCGAACCGCGGGATCGATGCCGTGGTTGGCGATCTCTTCGCGCAGCCAGCCCACGCCGACACCGAACCGAAACCGTCCCTGCGACAACAGGTCCAGTGACGCCACCTCCTTGGCCGTGTGGATCGGATCGCGCTGCGGAACGAGTGCGATGCCGGTACCCAGGACGAGCCGTTCGGTGACGACCGCGGCCGCGGTCAACGCCACGAAAGGATCCAGGGTGCGGTAGTACTTCGGCGGGATCGGTCCGCCCGCCGGATACGGCGTTACGTCCCCCGCCGGAATGTGGGAATGCTCAGCGAGAAACAGCGACTCGAACCCACGCTGCTCGAGCGCCTGCCCGAGCGCCACGGGATCGATGCCCTCGTCCGTCACGAATGTCAGCACGCCTAGACCCATGGTGCTCAGTCAACCGCATTCAGCTCGCCCCCGCGACCGGCTCCCCGCTCGACCCCGGTGGTACGACGCGCCGCACCCCACAGCCCGACGCCGATGCCGACGACCGCGCCGCCGAGACCGATGATCCGTTGCGAGGGTTTCAGTTCGTCGTGGACACTGATGCCGCCGAGCAGGTCCGCCGCGTCCGCACCGCCGGACGCCAGGAACCAGCCGCGGGTGTTCTTGCCGCGCAGCGCCGCCGCCGCGAGCATGCCGCCGATCAACGCGTCGCGATATCCCATGGAGCGCAACAACAGTCGCGCGGTCGGAGCCGGGTCGCCCGGGTCTCCCCAGAACCGGTTCGCGCTCAGGGGGTCGATGAGGAACCAGATGCCGGAGGTGAGTCGGATGCTGCCCGCCAGTAGAGCGGCTCGGTCGATTGCCATGGTCTGCCAGCCTATGGGCACGCCCGCGCGAGCGGTATCGAGGCCGTCACTCCAGTGCGGGATCGGGCAGCCCGCACAGTTTGCACAAGGTGGCGAGCCCCTCGGGTGTGCCTGGCCAGTGCTTGGCGAGCGCCTCGGATCCCGCCGTGCGGCTGATCCAGCGCAGCACCAGGCCGACGATGATCACGTCGTCGGCGAACCCGATGACCGGGATGGCATCGGGGATCAAGTCGATGGGCGACACGACGAAGGCGATGAGCGCGACCAGCGCGATCCGGATCCGTCGCGGCAGTTCGTCGTCGGCGGCGAGGCGTTTCAACAGCCGAAGCACATCGGGCAGCAGGCGCACCAGGTCCTGCATGTTGGCCTGGGGTTTCATCAACCAGAGGGTGATGGCGAGGATCACCCAGATCACCGCAAACGCGCTTGCGAGGCCGATCAGAATCATCCACCAGTCAGACCACATCGTTCGATCTTCCTGGACGGGGTCCCCCGCCTTACGCGGCGCCCGGCGTCGGCCACGGAAACATGGGCCACATCCCCGTCGGCGGCAGCGTGGGACCTGGCGGTGGCTCGGTGGTCGGTTCCCCGAGGTGCTGGGGGCAGTAGGCGGCCACCGCGCTGACCGTGAACTTGGTTGCATCGTCCACGGAAAATCCCGGGTTGCTCGCCGACATGCTTTGGATGACGTCGGCCTGCGAGTGGCCCTGGTCCATCAGTTGGCAGGCCTTCTTCGCGACCCCGATCGCGACCGGCCCGCTCTTGACGGGAACGCCCGCCTGATCGAGCGCCGCCAGGAAGCTCGCATCGGGGCCCGGCCCGTTGTTGCCGGGCGGATCGGCCTGCGCCGGAGCGGCGACGCCGATGAGGGCGGCGAAGCTCGCCACCACGAGAAGCATCCGCACCGCTTCATCCTTGTACACAAAGCCGGTGTTGTCCTGTCGGGTGTGTACCCCGCGATTCGGTGTGAGTTGAGGCGAACTCGGCTTAGTGTGGGTGCGGGATGAAGGACGAGTGCCAATGAACATCGACGACGAGCCCGTCACCACACTGGAAGACCTCAGGGGCGACCTGGCGCAGCGGTATCGGCGGACGCCGAGCGGCGGGCAGTCGGTGGACAGCGCCGTCGTCGAGGCGGACATGGCGGCCCTCGACCGTGACGGCTACGTCGTCTGGGAGAACCTGCTCACCGGCGAGCAGTGCCGGCAGATCCGTGAGGTCGTGCGCCCGTGGCTCGCCCACACGGGACGCAACTCCTTCGAGGGCCGGCGCACCCAGCGCATCTACAGCCTGCTGAGCCGAACGCGGGTCTGCGACGGGCTGGTCGACAACCCCCGCGTGCTTGCGGTGCTCGATCGGCTGCTGATGCCCAACTACCTGCTTTCGGCGTTGCAGGCCATCAACATTCAGCCCGGGGAGGCCGCGCAGCTGGCCCACCACGATGACGGCTTCTATCCGGTTCCGCGGCCACGAGAACCGTTGGCGGCGGCCACGATCTGGGCCATCGACGACTTCACCGCCGACAACGGCGCCACGGTGCTCTACCCGGGCAGCCACCGTTGGGGCAAGCGCAGGCCCGGCCCCGACGATGCGGCCGTGCCCGTCGTGATGCCCGCCGGGTCGTGCGTCTTCTTCGTCGGGACCCTGTGGCACGGCGGGGGCGCCAACAGCACGGACCGCGACCGCCTCGCCGTCACCGCCCAGTACTGCCAGCCGTGGCTGCGGCCGATGGAAGCCTTCACGTTGTCGATATCGCGCGACATCGCCCGGACGGTCTCCGACGACATTCGCCGCATGCTCGGCTACAGCATCCACCCGCCGTTCGTCGGCGCGGTCGACGGTCTGCACCCGCTGCGACTGCTGGAAACCGCGCAGGACTCGTAGGCCCCGTTCCCATCTGGCACTGAGGCCCGCGCCGGATGGCGCTGCGACTCGATCGCCTGGCTGCGGCTCAGGGCGACGGCGCTGGCCACCATCGCCGCGACCGCGACCGGCAGCTCGAGGGCCGTCGAGCGCCCCACCGCCAGGTGTTCACCCAGCACCGCGATGCCGAGCAGGACCGCGACAACGGGCTCCCCCACCAACATGATCGGCACCGACGCCTGCAACGCCCCGGCGTGGAACGCCGAGTTCTGCACCACCGTCACGGCGACGGCCAGACCCACCAGCAGGTAGGGAGCGGGGACCGTGAGGAGACCGTGCCAGCCGCCGACGGCATAGCGGTGCGTGCAGATCTTCGTCAAGACGGCGATCATGCCGAGCAGGACCGCCACGGCGGCGCCCAGCAACATCGCCCGCGCACGCCCGACCGCGCGGCTCGCGGCGATGACGCAGACAACCAGCAACGGCACCGTCACCGACAACGCGAGGGTCCACGCCGGTACCGCGGGGCGGCTGTGGCCCTCGCGGGGCTGGCCGACGAGCACGAAGAGCGCCAAGGCCGCCGTCAGCAGCGTCGCCCAGCCCCATTGCGCCGCGCTGATCCGTTGGCGGCACAGCCGTGCGCTCATCGGCAGCGCGAACAGCAGCGACGAAACCAGCAGCGGCTGGACCAGAAGGAGGGATCCGTGGGCCAACGCCACGGCTTGAAAGACGTAACCGGCGACCGCTCCGACCGTGCCCGCCCACCACAACGGTTTGCGGGCCAGCGTGGTGACCATGGTTCCCGACATGCCGTCATCGGCCGGAACGTCCTGAGCGGCGCGCTGCCGGACGACGATCCCGACCGCGGCCCAGAACGCGGACAGCAACGCCGAGAAGATCGCGATCGCGTGTGATTGCACCCACCCCATGCCCGTTCGGGTACCCGGGACCTCGGCGACGTTAACTGCGCCGGGAGCGAACTACCTCATACGTCGTAGTAGAGGGCGAATTCGTACGGGGTCGGCCGGAGGTTGAACGGCGCAATCTCGTAGGTGCGCTTGTAGTTGATCCACGTCGCGATGACGTCCGGGGTGAAGACTCCGCCCTCGGTCAGGTATTCGCTGTCTTCCTCCAGACGATCGATCACCGCGGACAGCTGCGTGGGCGCCTGCGGAATCTCCGCGGCCTCCTCCGGCGGCAGCTCGTAGAGGTCCTTATCGACCGGCGGAGGCGGCTCGATCTTGTTCTTGATGCCGTCCAACCCGGCCATCAACTGGGCCGCGAAAGACAGGTACGGGTTGCCCGACGAGTCGGGGCAACGGAATTCCAGCCGCTTGGTCTTCGGATTGTTGCCGGTGATCGGGATGCGCACGCACGCCGACCGATTGCGTTGGCTGTAGACCAGATTGATCGGCGCCTCGAAGCCGGGAACCAGACGCTTGTATGAGTTCACGGTCGGGTTGGTGAAGGCCAGCAACGACGGGGCGTGGTACAGCAAGCCGCCGATGTAGTGCCGCGCAGTGTCGGACAGGCCGGCGTATCCCGTCGGGTCGTACATCAGCGGCACGCCGTCCCTCCACAGCGACTGGTGGCAGTGCATACCGGAACCGTTGTCGCCGAACAACGGCTTGGGCATGAACGTGACGGTCTTCCCGGCCTGCCACGCGGTCTGCTTGACGATGTACTTGTACATCTGATGGTCGTCGGCCGCGTGCAGCAACGTATTGAACTTGTAGTTGATCTCGGCCTGGCCGCCGCTGCCGACTTCATGGTGGCCCTTCTCCAGGGAGTAACCGGCGTTGGTCAGGTGGGTGAGGATCTCGTCGCGCAGATCGACGTAGTGATCGGTGGGGGCCACCGGAAAGTACCCGCCCTTGGGCCGGACCTTGTAGCCGAGGTTGGGGCTCCCATCGGGCTCGGCGTCCTCTCCGGTGTTCCACCACCCGGATGCCGCGTCGACCTTGTAGAACGATTCGTTGGTGCTCGAGTCGAAGCTGACCGAGTCGAAGATGTAGAACTCGGCCTCCGGACCGAAATAGGCGGTGTCCGCGATGCCGGAACTGATCAGATAGTTCTCTGCCTTGCGGGCGATGTTGCGCGGGTCGCGCGAATACACCTCGAGGGTGAACGGGTCGTGCACGAAGAAGTTCACGTTCAGCGTCTTGCGAGCCCGGAACGGGTCGATGGTCGCGGTCTCCGGATCGGGCAGCAGCACCATGTCGGACTCGTGGATCGATTGGAACCCGCGGATCGAGGAACCGTCGAAGGCCAGGCCGTCCTCGAAGACGCTCTCATCGAAGGCGTAGATCGGAATTGTGAAGTGCTGCATGGTGCCGGGCAAGTCACAGAAGCGGACGTCGACGTACTCGATGTTCTCATCCTTGGCGAGTTTGAAAATATCGTCGGGCGTCTTATCGGACACGCAACGCTCCTTAGCTTGATCGTCGGCACTGGTGTGCGAGCGTTTTGTACGCCTCGACCATTTCGCCCGCGTCACCACCGCAAGTCGAACCTGTTGCGTCACAGAAAGTCCATGGCATCGCGATTCCACGGCGGCCGGCTTCCGGTGGCACTTCCCTGCGCGTTGGCCGATAGTCATATGGACCACGCAGCTGCAGCAGAAGTAGGAGTAGTCATGCCACGCAACACAAACGGCGGTCGTCCGGCGACCAGCCGTGGCGATCGACGCGCGTAAGAATCGAACGAAGCCCCACGCGATGGGCGAGCTCTTTCAATTTCACCGCGAGATAATCGTCAGCGGTGACGACGCGCTGTCGAAGACGATCGCCGAGGAGCTGAGGGGCGCGGGCGCGCGAATCATCAAGATCAACAACGCCGCCGACCTGCTCGGGGCCGGGGTGCATCGCGCACGCGCCGTCGTGTGCGCGGGCCCCAATGACGCAGTGAACCTCGAAATCGCCTTGTTGGCAAGAGAGTTCAGCCCGAACGTGCGGGTGGTGGCACGGTTGGCCAACGACGTACTGCGCGAAGCGGTGGTTGCTGTCAACGGTCCCGGCGCGATCTTGGACGTCGCCGACCTCGCGGCACCCTCGATCGTCGAGGCAGTGTTGTCACGTAACGCGCACCAATTCGACACGGCGGGTATCGAATTCGTGGTCTGGGGATCCGAGGCGCCTTACAGCGCGACGCTCCGGGAGATCTACGCCGACCTGGCACCGGTCGCGGTGGTTCACGGCAAGAATTCGCCCGCTCCCGGTGAGGTGGTGCCATGCCCCGGACGAGATCTGCGGGTCTACGCCGGCGACTGGACGTCGATGATCGGCGTGAAGGACGAATTGGAGGCCCGCGGAATCACCTTGCCTCCCCCGGCCGCGACGCGCGCTCGCCACTCCCCGATACGGCGGGTCATCGACGCGGCGCGCGCCATCCGAGACGAAGTGAACCCCATGCTCTTCCCCTCGCTGGCGTTCGCGCTGCTTCTCACTCTTGGCTCGACGGCCGTGGTGCGCTTCGCCTATCACAACCCCAAAATGTCGTGGATCGACGCCCTGTACTTCGCGTCCGAAACGATCACGACGGTGGGTTACGGCGACTTCAGCTTCGCCCAACAATCCACTTCCCTGCGGCTGTTCGGCGTCTTGTTGATGTTCGGCGGCGCAAGCGTCACCGCCATCCTCGTCGCGTTCCTTGCCGACCTCCTGCTGTCGCGCCGCTTCGTCCAATCGGCCGGACTGCGGCGCGCGCGCCACATGCACGACCACGTCGTCGTCGGGTTGGGTTCGATCGGGGTGCGCGTCGTCAGTGATCTCGCGGCGGCCGGATACGACGTCCTGGTCATCGAGCCGGACGACAGCAACCGCTTCCTGCCGACCGTGGCCGAACTCGATGTGCCGGTGATCTTCGGGGATCCGACGATGCGCCAGACGCTGCAGTCGGCGCGCATCGACCGCGCCCGCGGGGTGGCGCTGGTGACGCAGGACGACATGAAAAACATCGAAACCGGGATCGTGCTGCTCGAAATGCTGGGATCCGACACGAAGGTGCCCATCGTCATGCGCGTTCAAGGCCGCGCGCTGGGCACCGCGGTGCACCGGCGGTTCGGTTTCGAGAACGTGCGGTCGATCGTCGACCTGGCGGCGCCGTGGTTCATCGGCGCGGCGATGGGCTTGCAGGTGCTCGGCACGTTCTGGGTGGGCCAGCGCTCCTTCATGGTCGGCGGGATGCTGGTGGCGGCGGGCAGCGAGCTCGACGGGCTGCGGATGGTCGATCTGTCCACTCAGACGCGCGTCATCGCGATCACCCGGCCGGAAGGGCCGGTCAGGTTGCGCCCGCGCCGCGACGCCCGCCTGAAAGCCGGTGACACCGTCTACCTCATTGGCCCGTACCGAGAACTGATCGCGACGCTGCGCAAGGGCCAGCCTCCGCCGCTGATGACGATCAACGGCGAGCGCACCGTGGCATTGGCGGCCGCACGGTCGACGCGCCGGCCGGAGGTGCGCCCACCAAGGTGGGCGCCCGATCCGGACGGTTAACGAACGGCTAAAAGTCGAGCCAGTTCATCGCGCCCTGTTGTGATGCGCAGCACATTTGTGCTTTCTTTGTATCCGAGGTCACAAACGCGATGGGAGCTTCCATGGCCGCGCCCCACGGATCGAGCAAGTACGTAGTCGCTGCACCGCGCGCTAATGGAGCGGTCCATTCACATCGGATACTGCTGGCCCTGGTCGTGGTCATGGCCCTCATCGCAGCGATCACCGGAGTCGTCGTCGCCGCCTCGACGGGGCACACCACCGCCGCGCTCGTGATCGCCGTCGTGGCCGGCGGGTGGTTCTCCGCCGCCCTCTGCTAGCTGGCGACGGCGCCGGGGCAGTACTTGATCCGGCCGAGGTCGACCCACATGTTGGCGCGCTTGGCGGCCTGCTGCGGGGTCAGCCCCGTAATGCTCTGGTTGTTCGCCTGTTGCATCGCGCCGACGATCTGAGCGCGTGACCAGCCCTGTGCCATGGCGTTGCACATCGTCTGCTCGGTCTGCATTTCGTAGTTCGGCCAGTCCGGCGGGAAACCGATCGGGTCGGCATGGGCCGCAGCGAGTGTGGCCGGCAGCGACGCCGAAGCAACGAACGCGATCACGAACGACACGGGGATGAGCAGCCTTCTCGTGATGGACGGGGGTGTGAGCGACAGTTGCACGGACACTTCTCCTCGATTCAGCGCCTCGATGATTTGGAGGCTCGACAAGCGGTGGCCCCCGTTCATCAATGGTAGGGCTTGGGTGCGTTGACCGGGCCAGAAGCCGGGCACGGAGTCAACGCGCGCGTTCGGTTCGGTGCGCCTATAACCGCCATGTGGACAGAAACCGTTCCGGCGGCCGTCTTGCGGCGCCCCCGGCCGGCCATGCGAGGCTACGTCGTGTTGACGAGCGAACCGTCGCTAAGGAGGCAAGGTGAGAGCCCTGGTTGCGGGCGCCGCGGGCTTCCTGGGGTTCCACCTCTGCGATCGGCTCCGCCGCGACGGCATGGAGGTCGTCGGGCTGGACAACTTCTGCACGGGCAGCCGCGCGAACGTACAGCGACTCGCGGGCGATCCGGGCTTCAGCTTCTTCGAGCACGACATCACCCGGCCGGTCGGCTCGGCCGTCTCGGGTCCGCTGGACGTCATCTTCAACATGGCGTGCCCGGGCTCGCCCCGGGCCTACCAGCGGGATCCGTTGTCCACGCTGGACACCAACTACGTCGGGACCAGGAACCTGCTGGAGTTGGCGCGCGAATCGGGGGCGACCATTCTTCAGGCGTCCACCAGCGAGGTGTACGGGGATCCGGCAATCCATCCGCAGGCCGAAAGCTACTGGGGCAACGTCAATTGCTTCGGCGCGCGCGGATGTTACGAAGAGGGCAAGCGAGTCGCCGAGACGCTGATGCTCGAGTACGCGCGCCGCTACGGTGTCCCCATCAAGGTCGTCCGCATCTTCAACACCTACGGTCCGGGGATGGATATCGAGGACGGGCGGATCATCTCGACGTTCATCGTCCAGGCGCTGCGCGGCGACCCGATCACCATCTTCGGTGACGGCAGCCAGACGCGGTCCTTTTGCTACGTCGACGATCTCGTCGACGGGCTCGTGAAGATGGCGGTGAGCGAACCCTCCTTCACCGGGCCCGTAAACCTCGGCAGTCCAGCCGAACTCACCGTCCTCGAAACAGCGACCATCATCAGGGAAAGGACCGGATCCACCTCGCCAACCGTCTTCAAGCCGCTGCCCCCGGACGACCCGAGGAGGCGCAAGCCGGACATCTCTCTCGCCGAGTCCAGCCTCGGCTGGCGCCCACGCGTCCCGTTCGAGCAGGGGCTCGAGCGGACGATCGACTATTTCAGATCGAAAGTGGGCCTCCCGCAATGAAATTCGTGCTGGCAACGCTGGGAACTCGCGGCGACATCGAGCCGTGCGCCACCATCGCCCGGGAACTGCAACGCAGGGGCCACGACGTGCTGATGGCGGTCCCGCCCAACTACGTCGGCTTCATCGAGTCGGCGGGCCTCACCGCGGTCTCCCACGGCCCCGACCAGGTGCGGCAGAACGCAGAAATCGCGCGCAAATACGGGCCGACGCCGAATCCTGTTGCCATGGCGTGGGAAATCTTCCGGGACATCACGCAAATGTGGCCGGGGCTGGGCAGGGCGCTCACGTCGCTGGCCGACGGGGCGGACCTGCTGCTCACGGACGCCAGCGAGCAGGGGCTGGCAGCCAACGTTGCGGAATACTATGGGATTCCACAGGCCGCCATGCACATCTACCCCATCGCTCCGAGCGAAACGCTTTCGCCCGTAACCAAAGACGCCGAAGACGAGCTGCGCCGGACACTGGGGCTGTCAGCGGAAAAGGGCCCATCCGCGCCGCACCCAGTGGAGATCCAGGCCTACGACGAATTCTTCTTTCCGGGACTGGCGGCCGAATGGGCGCAACACGGTGTCCGGCGACCTTTCGTCGGCGGGCTGACGCTGGAGCTGCCGACCGAGGTCGACGACGACGTCGCGTCATGGCTCGATGCGGGAACACCGCCAATCTATTTCGGTTTCGGCAGCAGCGCGCGCGTCGCATCTTCCGTCGACATTGTCACGATGACCACCGCCTGCGCCCAACTAGGCGAACGCGCGTTGATTTGCAGCGGCGTCAGCGACCTCAGCGACCTCCCGCAGTCGGAGCACGTGAAGCTGGTGAGCTCGGTGAACCATGCGACCGTTTTCCCCGCTTGCCGCGCGGTCGTCCACCACGGGGGTCCCGGCACCACGTTCGCGGGCATCCGGGCCGGAGTCCCTACGCTGGCCCTGGCCGTCTCGGTCGACCAGCCGCTCTGGGCGGCCGCGGTCAACCAACTGGGAGTGGGCATTGGACGGCTCTACGGCGAAACCACGCTCAATTCGTTGGTCGCGGATCTGCGGTCCATCCTCACACCGCAGTGCGTGGCCCGCACCCGCGAGGTCGCCGGCCTGATGGCCACACCCGCGCAGAGCGCCACCACGGCGGCCGACCTCTTGGAGGATGAGGCCCGTCGCGGTCACTCGACCGAGGAGCAAGCGCCGCCGACCGCGGAATGATCGATACGCGTGTCAGCGCGGGGCGGTCGAATGGTGGATCTGCGCGGCCGAGACGCTGTCATAAGACGGCAACGCGAAGTCGGGCGAGGCACAGATGTCGGCGCTGTCGCGGACCCGGTCCAACCAGTAACTCTGATCGGCCGCCGACGCGCAGGCGTAGAGCTTCATGTAGGTCGCCGCGAACGGGAACAAGAAGCCGTTGCCGACCGCCTGCCAGACGGCCGCCGCCACGCCCGGGGTTTCGACGCCCCGGTAGTCGTCCAGCGCGATCACGCCACGTGGCGCAGCGTGGGTCACGGCGAGGTGGATGTCCTTCGCCACGCACCGGTAGCTGTGACAGCCGTCGATGTGGGTGAACCGAAGTGCCCGTTCGCCAAGATCGAGTTCCGACGACGGGCAGACCTCAAGCTGTGGCCGGCGAGTGTGGAACCGGTCCCAGTTGGCCAGGAACTGCTGCTGGTCCAGGCCCGCGTACTGCCGGCGCGGGAGCGGCGCGAGGTCGTCGTGATCGACCACCGCATCGAAGAGATCGCAGATCACCAGTTCTTCGTCGTCACGCAGGCCGTAACCCATCAGGATGGCGGACTTGCCCTGGTATGTGCCGATCTCGAGCATGTCCCCCTTGATGCGCTCGGCCGTCTGGCAGGCGAGCAGCTTGGTGAAAAGCGCGACATCGGCCTCGAAGAACCAGCCGTCGACGTTGTCCATCTGCTCGGCATAGAGGTTCCATACGGCATCGGTCATGATGCGCTCCTGCGCATGAACTCCTCCAAGGAGGTTCGTGGTGGCCGACGTTTTCAGATGTGCGCCGTGCGTTGAAGGGTATCAATGGGTCACGCGACTCACTCGGGGCCTTTGGTCCTTCGGCTTGGATCTCTTCGGCCCTGACAGTCACGGCCGCCCCGAGTGATCCTGCCGGTGGGTACACGGCCGATCAGGGAAGAACTCCAAATGTGGCAACCACCACGTGGCGCCGTCTTGGTAGGCGTTGATGGCTCGGCCGCGGCCCTGCGTGCCGTCCGGTGGGCGGCCCGGGATGCGGCGCTGAGGAAGGCGCCGCTGACCCTGGTGCATGTCGTCGACGCCCTCTTGCCGGAGTGGTTCGAGGTCGCCGCGCTGGCCGGCTTCAGCCAATGGCAGGAGCAGCGGGCACGCGATGTCATCTCGTCGGCGATCAAGGTCGCCGAGGAGAACACCGGTGAGCGCGATCCGGTGCAGATCGACGGCAAGGTGTTGCGTTCTGCCACCGTCCCGACGCTCATCGACCTCTCCAAAGCCGCGGAGATGGTCGTGGTCGGCTACCGGGGACACGGCGGCGTCCTGGCCGGCAACTTCCTGGGCTCGGTGAGTTCGAACTTGGTTTACCACGCGCATTGCCCGGTCGCCGTCATCCACGACGACAAAGCCCTGACCGGCAATGGCGCGCGGGCACCGGTGCTGGTGGGCATCGACGGCTCGCCGGCGTCGGAAGCGGCCACTGCCATCGCATTCGAGGAAGCCTCCCGGCGCGGTGTCGGGCTGGTGGCCATGCACGCCTGGACCGATCCCCGGGTTGCCGGCTCCAAGGGGTCGTTCCAGGACGCCAAATGGGACGCTCAACTATCCGAGGAGGAGGCGACGCTCGCTGAGCGACTGGCCGGTTGGCGCGAACGCTATCCCGACGTGGGGGTCGATCGCAGGATCGAAATCGGTGATCCGGCGCGTTGGCTGATCGAGGCGTCCCAGCGCGCGCAACTCGTCGTGGTCGGCAGCCACGGCTGCGGCTGGGTCAGGGGCAGGTTGCTGGGATCGGTCGGGGCGGCGGTGGTCAACCGGGCCAAGGTCCCGGTGATCGTGGCGCGCCGGTCGTGACGGCGGCCGCTCGCTAGTTCCCCGGCCTGACGGGCACGAGGTCTTCGGTGAGGGCCTCGTCAGCCAGATCTTCGAGTTCCTTGCCTTTCGTCTCCGGTCCGATCGCATAGCCGAGCAGCGTCAGCGCCCAAAGGCCGGCGAGCGCCAGATACGGCGCCTCGAGCCCGTAATGCGTGATGCCCCAACCGACCACGGCCGGGGCCGCGATGGAGACGACGCGGCCGCCGCCAACTGCGATGCCGAAACCCGTGCCGCGCAACACCGTTGGGAAGAGCTCTGAGACGTACGTGTCCCCGACGCCCCACAGCCAGCCGAGGGTGGCGATGGCGATCGCACCGAAGACCAGGTATCGGTCCAACGAGTGGGAGGTGGCGGCCAGGACGGTCGAGACCAACTCGATCACTCCGGCGAGGATCGCCGAGGGGCGCCGGCCCACCCAATCGGCGAGCGCGGTTCCCAGGTAGACGAATACGACCTGGAGCAGGAAGAACAGCAGCGCGTAGCGGATCGCCTCGATCGAGGAGGCGTGGAACCTCTTGACGATGTACGTCGTCAAGAAGACGGTCACGCCCCAGTAGCCGACCGCGTTGGCCGTGTAGATCAGCCAGCCGGAGAACAGTCGCCGACGCACGCCGGGAAGGTGCCACAGCCGCGGCTTGCTGGCCCCGTTGTCGACCCGGGCCTGCACGTCGGTGTACCGGTGCGATTCGGCTATTCCCCGCCGGACGAGGAACAGGACGACGGCCGGGACGATCGCCACGATGAAGGCGGACTGCCAACCGAACCGCGGCACCAGGGCCAGCGCGACGGCCGCTGCGAGGACATAGCCCAGGGAGAAGAAGGAGAAGATCACCCCGCCGACTCCGAGGGCGCGCGTCTTCGCAGGCCAGACCTCGGCGGTGTAGGGCGCACCGACCGCCAGTTCCCCGGCACCGCCCACCCCGGTGAGGAAGCGAAGTCCGGTGAAGGCGGCGACATTCGCCGTGAGCCCGGCCAATGAGGTGGTGATGCCGTAGAGCAGGATCGACGCCCCGAGGGTGGTCTTACGCCCCCACCGGTCGGCGGCGTATCCGAAGCCGATGGTGCCGATTGTGTAGCCCAGCAGGAAGATTGAGCCGATGTAGCCGGCCTCGGCGTCGGTGATATGCAACGTCTTCTTTATGTCCGGCAGCACCAAGCCGTAGATGTTCACCGCGTACGAGTCGAAGCCATAACCCAATCCGGCTGTCACCGCGACGAAGAGGGCCTGCTTGAACGTGGCGGGTAGGGCTCGAGGTACCTGGGTCGTGGGGCTGCCCACATTTGACGTCACCTGAGGGAAGGTATGCGCGAGTCCCCGTGCGCAAAAGGATCACAATCCGCCTGATCGGAATCGGCGCCGCGCCGATCCGAGGTAGCTTGGCACCGGGCTCGCCGGGCCATACGGCTTGTCGCGGCGGCCTGGTAGGGATGGAAGAAGCAAGCGGTGAGGACTCATCCCAGTTGACGCCCTCCGAGCGGCGGGGTCCCGCGGTGGCGGGAATGCTCGCAGCGTGTCTCGTGCTGGTGCAGTGCACCGCCGCGCAGCCGCCTCCGGCGGCACCGTCGCGGTCCGCTCCACCGTCATCGTCGGCCGATGCGTCGTCGTCGGCCGGTGCGCCGCTTGCACCCGCCGGCGCGACCGTCGAACCGGTCACCGCCGCCGAGCTCGGCGCGAGCTGGCGGCCGGGCTGCCCCGTCGAGCCGGGGCGCCTGCGACGGATCACCTTCGACCACATCGGTTTCGACGGCCAGGCGCATCGGGGCGAGCTGATCGTGTACGAGGACTTGGTGCCGGACGTCACCGCGATCTTCGACCAGCTCTACCGGCTGCGTTTTCCCGTCGAGAAGATCCGCACGGTCGACCACTATCCGGATGCGGATGACGAATTGTCCATGGAGGACAACAACACGTCGGCGTTCAACTGCCGAACCATCCCGGGGACCGACGAATGGTCTCCGCACGCTTACGGCCGGGCGATCGATCTCAATCCACTTGTCAATCCGTGCCTGTACGCAAGCGGATATTTCGAACCGCGCAACGCGGCGGCCTACCTGGACCGCAGCCGCACTGATCCGGGACTCTTACACGCCGGCGACCCGGCGGTCCGGGTCTTCACAGATCGTGGCTGGCGGTGGGGTGGTGAGTGGACGGCTCCCCTCGATTACCAACACTTCGAGCGGCCCTAAAGGCCCAGGGCCTGAGCCGCTGCCGTGGCAATCTCACCGCGCAGATCCGACATCGGTGGACTGCCCCGGGTGTGAATCGAATTCGAGAGCACCACGACGTAGGTGTCTGAGCTCGGGTCCATCCACACGGAGGTTCCGGTGAAGCCGGTGTGGCCGAAGCTACCGATCGGGAAGACGACGCCTCGCGGCGCGGACTGGCCCGTATCGATATCCCAGCCGAAGCCGCGCAGGTTCTGCCCCGCGATCGCCGGATAGCGCGGGGCGAGCAGCGGATCCGCTCTGTTCGGCCTCTTCGCGACGGCCGCTCGGGCGGCGGCGTTGGCCGCCTGGAGTTGCTCGAGCGTGTGTCCCGGTTGCTGCGGACTGGTCATCATCTCGAGAGTTGTTTGCGCCAAGGGGAATTGGCTCGGACGGCCCGCGAGCCGGTCAAGCAGTGCCTGGGCAAAAACGCCGACATCGTGGGCCGTCGAGAACACGCCCGCATGCCCGGCCACACCCCCCATGCGCCGCGCCGTCGTGTCCTGCACGGTGCCCCGGAGCAGGTGATCGAGGTCCGGGTTCTTGCCCGGATCCCCTCTGCCCTCTTCGTCTCGTGCCGTCGGTGCGATGCGGGGCAGCAGACCGGTGTTCCAGGTGCCCGCGGGGCAGGCGGCCGGCGCTTGGTCTTGCGGCGCGGGAGCCCAGGCGACCGCGGCGCCCAGCGTCGTGTGCGGGCCACACGCTTGCGCCGGGGGGAGGTAACGGGTGTCTGCCATGCCGAGCGGCTCGAACACCTGTCGCTGAACGTAGACGTCCAGGGCCTCGCCGGTGGCCTTCTCGATCAGCGCTCCCAGCAGGATGAAATTGATGTCCGAGTAGCGGAAAGCCTGGCCGGGGGCCGACTCCAGTGGCGTGGTGAGCGCGCGATGAAGGCCCTCTTCCTTGTCGGCCTTGTCCAGCCCCCACGGGTCTCCCAGGTTCACGTCTCCGGTTTCCCCGGACGTGTGGGTGAGGAGCATGCGAACGGTCACCTTTGCGCGGCGCGGATCGTTCCCGGTGTTGAAATCGGGCAGGTACTGCTGCACGGGGTCGTCGAACGCAACCTTGCCTTGCTCGTAGAGCTGCATGACCGCGGTCGCCGTCGCGAGGCTCTTGGTCACCGATGCCAAGTCGAAGATTGTGTCCTCGGTCATCGGTTCGGCGGGTGCCTGCGACCCGTCCAGGCCGGGTTCGCCGGCCAGCTTGCGGGAACCGTAGGCCTGGTGGAAGGCGACCTTGCCGCCGTGACCGATGACCACGACCGCACCCGGCAACCGGTTCGCCGCGATCGCGTCGTTGATCAGCCGGGAGATTTTTGTGAAGTCAACCGCGGGCGCCGGGTCGGGCGGTTTGACGATTGTCGCGACGTCCGGTCCGGGAGCCCGCGTGCTTGCACCCAAGGCTGGGCGTCCCGCGTCGCCACGCGCGCAAGCCGCGGTCATTGCCAGGAAGACGGTCCCTGCGGCGATCGCGCTTCGGATCGCACCGCGAAAGCCTGCGGCGACCGGTCGATTCATTGTGGCGCCCATCTCGTTACCTGCGATTTTGTTTCCGGATCTTGACGGCGTCAAGCGATCACGCCCGTATCGTGAGGGCGGTGTGCGAGCCTGCGCCCGGCCGGCCCCATAACTCGCCAGCCGTCGTCAGCCGACGCCAGCTGTTAGCGGTGGCCGGCGGCGTGGGCGTGGGGGTGGCTTCCATGATCCGATCCTGGCCGCCTTCGGCTCGGCGACCTTCCCCGACGTCGACCGGCGTCAGCCTGAGGGCGGAGAGTGCGGCACCGTTGCTTTGCCGCGACGCCTGGGGCGCGCGCCCAGCGGGCGCTGGCGGAAAGCGCCACACCATCACCCGGATGACCCTGCACCACGAGGCCGTCGTCCTTGGCGACAACCGCAATGCCCCGGGCCACCTGCGACGGGATCAGCGGTACCACCAGGATCAGCACGGCTGGATCGACATCGCCTATCACGTCGGCGTGGACCGCAACGGCAACATCTACGAACTCCGGAGCACCGAAATCGCGGGTGACACCGCGACCGACTACGACACGACGGGCCATTTCCTCGTGCTGTGCGAAGGAGACTTCGATCAAGAGGCCGTGTCGGAGGCCCAGCTTCAGGGAGCGGCTCGCGCGTTCGCATGGGCCGCCCAGAATTTCCGTATAGCAACCGCCACGTTGGCGGGCCATCGCGACCTAGCCCAGACCTCTTGCCCTGGTGGAAATCTCTATGCCCACCTTTTCTCGGGTGACCTGAAACGCCGCATCGACGATCTGCTGGCCGCGGGCGGAGTCGACCTCCAGCGCTTCTGCGGACCCGACGCCGCCGCAAGAGTCGCGGCAATCGAGGCCGGCGACTGACGAGCGCTGCCCGCCGTTGGCCGGGTTGACCGGCGGCAGTCGACCACGGCGGATTTTCTACAAGCGCACTAGTGCAAAGCTGCTTCGCGGGTATAGGATTCCAGGACGTTACAACCCTCAATTCGGCGGGACGTAGGCGTCCGGAATTGGGTCTAAGTCGGACGGGACGTGGGCGTCCGCGGCACATATGGCCAATGCCAAGACCTTTCACAGCCAGAAGGTTTCCATGAAACAACTGTGTGACGACCTAACCCAATTCGCTATCCAGGTGCGCCAGATCGGATATTCCGTCAACGGCGGCGTCGGAGAGCGGGAATGCCTGGACCTGAGCGCACGCATGCTCGCCGCGGTTAAGCAGGCTCAGGCCCGGGAGCTCACCGACCTCGCTGAGACACCCAGCGACCGCGAACAGACTGGCTAGAAGGATGACCGACAGGGCCAGTCAACTCTGGCCCGGCGACCTCATCGCCCAAGCCACGGACATCATCACCGACCGGTTCCAACTCGACGGCACGCAAGCCTTCGAAGTGCTCCGCAGAATGTCACGCGACACCAGGATGCAAATGTGTGTGGTCGCCGAGCAGATCATCAACCACGATGTGCCGGTGGACGCCGTGCTCCGCCTGGAAAACGGAGCTGATTGAACAGCAACGCGCTGCCAAGCGGGTTCCATCGCCCGGCGCGTGTCGGGTTACCCCGCAACGTGTGTCAGTGAAGCCGCTGGAAGCGAAACGTCAGGTGCACCAAAGCTTTTGGTTATTCTGCATTACCAGGAGCCGCCGGGCTCGTGGTGGTCGTTGAGGTCGTCGGACCCGTTGAGGTAGTAGGACTCGTTGAGGTAGCAGGTCCCGTTGAAGTCGTAGGACTCGTTGAGGTCGTAGGACTCGTGGGGCTCGTCGTCCGCGCCGGGCTGGTCGGGCTCGTCGGAGTCGGAGGAGTCGTGGGCGTGGTACTCGCCAGGCCCGGGCCTTCGCCGCACCAGTCCGCCACATCTTTCGGATACTGCTCGAGCGGTGGAGGACAACGCTGCCCCGGCGGGAAATTGGCGCCGGCGTTGAGCAGATCGCAGGGCACATAGACCTGCTTGCCCTTGGGAGTGTTGGTCAGACACTTCGTCGGCGGCTCGCCATGGGCTTGGACGGGAATGGGGGCCGCCGCCACCGCCACCACCGCACCGAGCGCCCAAGCAAGACGGCGATAGGTCATGAGAGCTCCTCACTCGCTCTTCCGATACACGTTCCCGCGATGCGGTGTCGGGCGTGCACAACGTGACATCGCCGTCGTATGGCGATTAAAGCCGCTCACCCCAGGCAAAATCCAACCGGCCTTGCCTAGTCTTATCCTCCCTCGGCCGTTTCCACACCCATCCTGTGTAGCCCGCCGGCGGTGCTTCGACGAACGGGTTTGGTGGAGTTGAGTGTGACGATGCTGCGCGGGCGTCGTTGCTGTCAGTCATGCTGCCCGGTGGCCAATATCGAGGCTGTCCTAAGTGACAACAGGTGCCGGTCTAACTCTGCGGTCTAACGATCATCCACCCGTTGTCACCGGGCAGCACACGGGTTGAGCGGGTGACAGCTGCGACCCGGAAGGGATGACCGTTGTTGGTGATGTCGGTGTGTCCCTGCCTACCCTCTGACGTCCAGTTCAGGGTTGCGGTCCACTCGCAGGTGCAACTAGTCGTAACCGCAGTCAGATTCCAGACTTCCGTCGGGTCCGAGGCGCTGATCGAGTGCGGCAATTCCACGGGACGGCGCACCTCGCCTTCTGGAACAGCCCCCTCGTCCGGGATAGCGGTGACAGTGAGAGGTGTTGTGTCCAGGTTTGCCTGGAACCGATATGGCTTGAGTCCCCCACATTGTGCCCACGTGTTCGCCCACGTACCTTGCAGTGGGTTTGTACGGGAGACCACATTGATTGAGATGCTGTCGAGCACAACCGTGTGTCCATTCCGCGCCTGCAAATCCACCGTGACGTAGTTGCCGCTTGCTGGGATGCCTCCGTTAGCGGCCGCCCACGCGTCCACGTCATCCCTGGGAAGCACCATGGGCAAGTGCTGCGGATCCTTATTGAAGACCCATCCTTCCCCGCCATGTTGACAGCTGGCTCTGGACGACGGAACCCTTGCGGTGGCAGACAAGTACTCCTCCGGACTGATTATCTTGGTGAACCAATGCAAGGGCCCGCCTACGGCCCAAGCAACAACCGGAACGACAACTGCCGTGGTCAGTACACCGCCCACCCACACCAGAATTTTCGTCCAACGGCTTCGGGGAGAAGTGGTGACTGCGTCGTCCGGCGGCGTCTGATTTGTGTCCTTTGCTGACACGGTGTCCCCTCACCCTCATAACAGCCGATATGACTGCTGCAATGTCTCGGACACGGACCTGCGGCGAAACCAGGCGCCTACAGGCGCAGTCCCTTCACAAGACGATCACCATGTGCACCGATGTTGCATTTTCTCGCTAACCGCCAACAGAGTCTTTGGCCCTCAGAAGTGCGAATCCTCTTCGATATATCTGCGCTCGGCTGAATGAGGATCTGGCCCGGCGTTTCCAGCCGATCAAGGGCTCACTTGATGAATAAGCTGTTCCAACACACTCAGGGAATCTCGCGAAAACTTTGGCCCCCATCGAACCCCTTGCACGGTTCAAATCGGAATTACTATTCGGGAGTCTATACATCAATCTTGACGGGAATCGTGACGCTGGGGACGATTCTGCGCCTTAATGGCCTTGCTTCGTGAAGGAAAAGAAGAAGGGCCGCATCTCTGCGGCCCTTCTGTTGTGGAGCTGCCGGGAATCGAACCCGGGTCCAACGGCATTCCCTCAAGACTTCTCCGTGCGCAGTCCACTATGCCTCTGCTCGGATCTCCTGGTCACGCGGACTAGCCAGGATGACGATCCCAGTCGCTGTTGATGTCCCGATGACTCCCGCGACCGGACTCATCGGTGGATCCCTCTAGCTGACGCCAGGCTCCGGGTCGAGGGCTTTCCCGGTCTGACGGACTAGCTGTCGCTTAGGCAGCGAGAGCGTAGTCGCGCTGATGTGAATCGGCGCTTATCTGGTTGCAACGACGCTTACGGTGGTCTCTTGCCTGCACCGGCACGCTTCCCTTGATTCGATGCGCGATGTCGAAACCTTTCAGCCCCTCGCACACCCGCCGATTTTCGGCGGGAAAATCAATGGTACGCCGATATCAACGCGCGGCAACGGAGTTGTCTTCCCGAGCGGCGGCGATCAGATCACGAAATTGAGGTGCTCGACGACCCGGGCGGCCACGTCCTGGTCTCCGCCGAGGTCGATGTCCTGTGACCGCGAGGCACACATCGGGCGCCCGCCGGCGAGCCGGGTGAACTGCAGCCCGTCCAGCCGGATCGTCACCGTCGGCTCCAGACCGCCGAAGTCGTCGACCACCTGGGCCCGGCCGTCGACGCTGACGCGGATGCCGCGGGCAAGCGGCCCGGTGAGCTCGAACAGCACACGCGAACCCTCGGGCGCGTTCGCCCGCTTGCCCACCACGTAGCCCATCGTCGCGGCGATCTCGGCGAGGGACAGTTCCGACGCGGGCCCGACGAGCTGATCGTCGGACGACGGCCGCCCCAGGGCGTGACGAATGTCCTGCTCGTGCATCCAGCAGTCGAACACGCGGACCCGCATGAACCGCCCGTAGCTCTCCGGACCCACCGGTGTCAGCGTCACGGCGTCCCACTCCTCGGCGGGCATGCCCGCCAGCGCCCTGCGCCGTTCGTCGGTGATGCCCTTGAAGCGTTTGAGCACGTCCGCGCCGGATTCGGCGGCCAGGTGACGCACCCAGCACTCATTCATCACTCCGATGTCGTTGCGGACATGCTCCAGTGCCGAGACGTCGATGTCGGGCTGGGGCGCGGGGGCGCCGGCGAGGAAGGATTCGGTGCCGATCATGTGCGCCACCAGCGCCTTGACGTCCCAGCCGGGCAACGGACTGGCCGCCTGCCATTCCGCTTCCGGCAACCCGTCCAACAGTGTGGTGATGTCGTCCCACACCGCGAACAGACCAGCGAGCACATCGGACTTGTCCAGCTTGGTGACGGGGCGATCGGCCATGCTCGGATAGTAGGCCGGTCGGCCGGCCAGGTCGTCAGCTGGCCGCGATCATGGCCACGGATCCCATGGCCATCACCATGCCGAAGCCCTGCCAGCGGGTCAGCCGCTCGCGCAGCACGACCATCGCCAGCACCACCGTCGCGGCCGGGTAGAGCGAGATCAGGATGCTGGCCAGCGAGAGCAGCCAGGTGTGCAGGGCCAGCAGCATGGTGACGTTGGCGCAGATGTCCAACAGGGCCACGGCCCAGGCGAGCTTCATGGGCTTGCCGCGCGGCGCCCGAAAGTTGTCGCTGGCCGCGGCCATCACGAAGATCACCACGGTGGCCGAGAGCCGGGCGAAGACCAGCGGCCACAGCTTGCACGCGTGCGGCGCCTGGTGGAGAAACACCAGGTTCAGCCCCATCGCCGAGCCGGCCAGCAGTGTGAGCCAGGCCACCTTCGGGGTGAACCGATACGGTGTCACGCCCTGCGCCGTCGCCTCCCGGCTCACCAGCATGACCGCGATGAGGGCCAGCACGACGCCCACCGAGGCCCCCGGCCCGGGACGCTCCCCCAGGGCCACTCCGACCGCCACCGGCACGGCGGCGTTGAGGACCGCGGCCAGCGGCGAGACGACGGAGATCGGCCCAGCGCCCAGTGCCGCGAAGAACGCCCACATGCCGACCGCCATCCCGACGCCGTACAGGCCGCCCCAGAAGATGGCGCCGCGCGAGATGGGCCCGCCCACGACGAGGGCCAGCGCGCCCAGCAAGAAGGTCTCGATCGGGTAGACCACCAGCATCACGCGTAGCGCGGCCACCCGTCGAGCGGCTACACCGCCCACGAAATCGCTGACGCCGTACGTGACGGCCGACAGCTGGGCGTAAGCGGCCCCGATCAGTTCATGCCCTTGGCTCGGCGACCCAATTCACGGACCACTTCGCGCTGGGCATCGCGGCGGGCCATGTCCTGGCGTTTGTCGTGCGCTCGCTTGCCGCGCGCCAGCGCGAGCTCGACCTTGACCTTTCCTTCGGAGAAATACAGAGACATCGGCACGAGGGCGAGGTTACCATCTCGTATCTTTCCGACCAGACGGTCGATTTGTTGCCTATGTAACAACAACTTTCGGTTGCGACGGGGCTCATGGTTGGTCCAGCTACCGTGCTGATACTCCGGAATGTGCAAGTTGCGCAACCACACTTCGCCGTCGTCGACGGTTGCGAACGCGTCGGCCAAAGACGCGTGGCCCTCGCGCAGGCTCTTCACCTCTGTGCCCAGCAAAGCCACTCCGGCCTCGAACTCTTCGAGAATCGAATAGTTGTGCCGCGCTTTGCGATTGGTGGCGACAATCTGTTTGCTGCCGCGCTTGCCGCCCGCCCCCTTGGCCCGGCCAAGATCTTTGGCCATAGCTACCGCCGAATGTAGAGGCGCAACGTCGCGTAGGCGGTCAGCCCGGCCATCGACACGCCGAGCAGGAACAACCACGGCGAGATGTAGAGGATGTCGGCATAGTCGACCTTCGCGATCAAATGAGCTTGGTAGAACTGGCTCAGCGCGTTGTCCAGGAACCACGCCCGCACCAGGATCAGGCCGACGATCGCGATGGCCACACCGATGGACGCGGCCAGCATCGCCTCCACCAAGAAGGGCAACTGCGTGTACCAGCGACTGGCGCCGACCGAGCGCATGATCCCGATTTCGGTGCGTCGCGTGTAGGCGGCGACTTGCACCATGTTGGCGATCAGCAGGATCGCCCCGACGGCCTGCACCAGCGCGACGGCGAACGCGGCGTCGCGCAAACCGTCCAGAACGGCGAATAACCGGTCGATCAAATCCTTTTCGTTGAGGATGCTGCGCACCCCGGGCTGACCCTGCATCGCGGCATCGAACTCCGCGTGCTGTTCGGGATTGTTCAGCTTGACGATGAACGACGCGGGAAACGATTCCTTGCCGGCCACGTCCTTGAACTCCGGGAACTTCTTGATCGCGTCGTTGTAGGCGTCCTGCCGGTTGATGAAGCGCACCGATTTGACGTCTTGTCGTGCATCGATCTTGTCCCGCAGCGCTTTACACGGAGCCGACGCACACGTCGCGTCGTTGGCGGAGATGTCGTCGGTGAGGAAGACCTGCGTCTCGACGCGGTCGAGATAGATCTCCCGCGAGTTGTCGGCCAGCCGGACCACCAGCAGGCCGCCGCCGAACAAGCCGATGGAGATGGCCGTGGTGAGGATCATCGCGGCCGTCATCGTGACGTTCCGACGAAGACCGGTCAGGACCTCGTTGAACAGGAAGCCAAAGCGCACTTAGCGGTCCATCCCATAGATGCCGCGCTGCTCGTCGCGGACCAGCCGCCCCAGCGACAACTCCACGACGCGCTGGCGCATCGAGTCGACGATGTGGTGGTCGTGCGTCGCCATCACCACCGTCGTCCCGGTGCGGTTGATCCGCTCCAACAAATCCATGATGTCCTTACTGGTGTCCGGGTCGAGATTGCCAGTCGGCTCGTCGGCCAGCAGAACCAGGGGCCGGTTGACGTACGCGCGCGCGATCGCGACGCGTTGCTGCTCGCCACCGGACAACTCGTTCGGCAGCCGGTTGGCTTTGCCCGACAGGCCGACGGTTTCCAGCACCTCGGGCACCACCCGGTTGATCGCGTCGGTCCGTTTGCCGATCACTTCCAGCGCGAAGGCGACGTTTTCGTACACGGTCTTCTGTTGCAACAGGCGGAAGTCCTGGAAGACGGTCCCGATCACCTGACGCAGCTTGGGGATGTGACGGCCGCGCAGCTTGTTGACGTGGAACTTCGACACCCGGATGTCGCCGGACGTCGGGTTCTCCTCACCGAGCAGCAGCCGCATGAACGTCGACTTGCCGGAGCCCGACGGGCCGATCAGGAAGACGAATTCACCCTTGTCGATTTTGACGTTGACGTCCTCCAACGCCGGGCGGGCCGACGCTTTGTACTTCTTGCTGACATGGTCCAGGGTGATCATCACGGCACGCCAGTGTAGCCGTGAATTTCGCTGGCAAGCCAAGTCAACTGGCTGGCGGCGGCGAACTGGGCGCCGGACCGGGCCCCGGCTGCGGTAGCTGAGGAGGCGGTGTGGTCGGGCTCGTACTGGGTGGACAGAACGGCGGCGGCAGCAGGCAAGGCAACTGCGGCAGCTGCAGCGGCGGCGTCGTCGTGGTCGTCGTCACCGGCGGCGGTGGCGGCGGTGGCGGCGGCGTGCTCGTCGGGGTCGGCGTATAGGTGGGCGTGGCCGGCGGCTGCTGCACGCGACTGCGGGGCACCCACGTGTAGTTGGGGTCCGGAACGAAGCCCGGGGGCACGACTTGCTGCGCCGGCGGCTTGGGCGCCGGTTCGGGACGATAGGTGTCGTAGACCCACCACACGACGAAGAAGGCGACGATCAACACCAGGGTCGACGTGCGGACTCGCCCGCCGAACATGTATTGCGGCCAGCGGTGATCTGAGTCGGTGTCCCCGCTGCGCTTCTCGAAGATGCTCAGGGTGAACTTCAACGCTTCTGCACCGCACCTTGCACGTCGTCGTCGATCCGGTCTTCGGCGGCCTGGGCGGCTGGGACCGACGGGTCTTCCACCAGCCCCACCGTCGCGTCCGCCGCGGTCATGATGCCGACGCGGGCCAGCGCGCGAATGACCAGGACGCGCAGTTGCCGGCCGGCCTCGAACTGCTTGCCGGGCAGGGTCCGGGCCACCAGGCGCAAGGTGACGGTGTCGACTTCGATGCTCTCCACGCCCATGACCGTGGGGGCATCCAACAGCAAATCCCCGAGCACCGGGTTGTCCATGGCGCGGTCGCACTCCTGGTGCAGGACCTCGTTGACCCGGTTCAGGTCGGCGCTGGTGGACACCGGGATGTCCACCACTGCGCGCGCCCAGTCCTTGGACAGGTTCACCACCTTCACGATCTGCCCGTTGGGGATGGTCAGCACCTCGCCGTCCGGTGAGCGCAGCCGGGTCACCCGCAGCGTCACGTTCTCGACGGTCCCGCTGGCCTCCGTCGACGCCACGACGGTGAGGGTGACCAGGTCCCCGAAGCCGTACTGCCTCTCGGCCAGGATGAAGAAACCGGACAGCAGATCCCTCACCAGCTGCTGCGCGCCGAACCCCAGCGCGGCGCCGACCACGGTGGCCGGCGCGACCAGCCCACCGACGGAGAACTGCAGCACGTCGGCGATCTGCATGATGACCCAGATACTGATGAGGACCACCGACACCCAGGAGATCACCGAGGCCATGGCCTGGC
>NZ_LZJG01000244.1:0-987 GCF_001667785.1 Mycobacterium sp. E3247
TGCGCGGTCAGCTGCGCGGTCTGGTCGAGGATGTCGTTGATGGTGCCGCCCTGACCCTGAAACACGGTGATGATGGCGGACGCGATGGTGTTGACCTTTTCGGGATCGAGCGCCCGGAACAGTGGCTTGAAGCCACCGATCAGCGCGTCGAGGTCCAGCGCCGGTGACGTTCGGGACAGCGGGATGGAGCCGCCCGGCGGCAGTATCCGGTCAGCGCCCTCTCCGTCGCCGCGCTTGAGCTCGAGGTAGCGGTCGGCGAACAGGTTGAGGTAGCGGATCTGCGCGGTCGTCGACTGGTAGAGCGGTACGGAGCGGTCGACATCGAAGTCCACCCGGACCCGCTGACCCCCTTCGATCAGCCGCACCGCTTTGACCTTCCCGATCTCCACCCCGGCGGCGCGGACGAATTGGCCGTTCTTCAGCCCGGTGGCGTTCCGGAATTCCGCGTGATAGCTGTTGGTGCTGTTGAAGCGCATCTGAGCGAACACCACGACGATCGACACGGTGATCAGCAGCAGCACCAGCGAGACGATGCCGAGCTTGATGGCGGAGCCGGTAATCTTCATGGATTCATCGCTGTCATGGGTTGATCGTGTTGTCCCCGACCTGGCGGCCCCACACGTACTCGATTGCGTACGGCGAGCCGGTTTCTAGGTGGTTGTACGGCGCGAGGCTGGCGCCGGTGTCCACCACCAGACTCGGCGCCGGCCACAGGTCATGGGTGATGGCCTGCCAGCAACCAGGCGCGCCCCCGGGGCCGCCGTGCGCGTTCACCCGCGGCAGATTGTCCGGATACACAAAGGGATTCGGTGCCCCGCCGACCAGCCCGGCCAGTCCGAGGAGTCCCATCGTGGCCGCGGTGCCGGCCAACCCCGGGAGCGTGAGGATGCCGCCCAATCCCGACGTCAGTTCGGTCATGGTTCTCAGCGCGTATCCGTTGCCGCCGCCGGTCGTCTCATAGGCATGGGGTTCTTCGTCGTAGTAGTT
>NZ_LZJG01000245.1:0-1178 GCF_001667785.1 Mycobacterium sp. E3247
GGCGATGTTGTCCAGGAAGCCCCTGTTGTCGATCAGGTGCTCCACCGTGCAACCGAAGGCGCTGAGGGTGGGCAGCGTGGTGGCCACGACGAGGAATCCGGTGCCGGCGATCTCGGCGGCGAACGCCGACCAGACCTTTTTGCCCTCGACGAAGCCGTGCTGTAGCCAGACCAGTCCCCGGGGCGGCGTGCTGGGCAAATACCATGTCGTCGGCACCGCCTGGGTCGCGCTCGCGCAGGCGACGTCGGTCGCGCTGTCCGCCTCGGTGGATTCGGCCCGGGCTTGGCGCGGGCCGAGCACCATCGTGGCCACCGCGACCATGCCCAGCACGACCGCGCCGGCCTGCCGGGCGTGCCGGGCCGGCGCTCCTGAGATCATTAAGAAATTGAATCATTTATGAGCGCGGATCGGGCTTGATCAGGCGATTGCCTCAGATCTTCCGATCAGGACTCGCGCCCGAGCAGGTGACGCAGCGCCTGCTCGAGCTCGGGATGGCGGAACCGGTGTCCGGCCGCCGTGAGCTTCTGCGGAGCAACCCGCTGGCTGGCACACGCCAGCTCGCGGGCGCCCTGCTCGCCGAGCAGCACCCGGGGCCCGAGCGACGGCACCGGCAACACCGCGGGCCGACGCATGACGTGGGCCAGGGTGGCGGTGTACTCGCTGTTGCGAACCGGGTGCGGCGCAACGGCATTCACCGGACCGGACAGCGCTGTGTCCCACAGTGCTCGGTGATACACGTCGACGAGGTCGTCGATCCCGATCCACGAGAGCCATTGCCGGCCGTCGCCCAGCCGGCCACCCAGCCCGGCGCTGAACAACGGGCGCATCAGCTTCAGCGTGCCGCCGCGCGGGGACTGCACGATGCCCGTGCGCACCGGCACCACCCGCACCCCGGCCTGTTCCGCGGGCGCGGTCGCCGCCTCCCAGTCGGCAACGACATCGGCGAGAAAGCCATCGCCGCGTTCGCTGTCCTCGGTGAGGACGTCGTCACCCCGGTCGTACCCGTAGTATCCGATCGCCGAAGCGGTGACCAGCACCGACGGCCGCCGCGGGGTGCGAGCCAGCGCCTCGGCGAGCCAGCGGGTCGGCCCAATCCTGCTGTCGCGGATCGCTTTTCGATGCCTCTCGGTGAACCGGCCGGCGATCGATTCGCCGGCCAGGTGGATGACCGCCGGGAC
>NZ_LZJG01000246.1:0-7923 GCF_001667785.1 Mycobacterium sp. E3247
GCCGGCCGGCGGCACGTGCGGCACCGGTGAGCCGTCCGGCAGGGCCGCGCCGGGCTCGGCCAGGAACTGGTTCACCGACGCGGCCACGTTGCGGGATTCGGTGGGCGCGCCCTGGTTGTGACTGAAGGCCTGCGCGGCGGCCATGAGGAGCTGAGTCGCCTGCGCCGGATTGCCGGCCGCCTGCTGAATGATCGGGCTCAGCTGCGAGAGCGCCGGCAGGCCCGGAAGTTCTTGAGTCGAGTTCGGTTGCGGCGCCGCCGGATCGGCTGCCGCGCTCGGGCAGAGCCCGAACGCGGCAGCCGATGCCGTGACGACAGCGGCCAAACCTTTGGACAGATTCCAAGTGGTTGCCACGGTGTGTCCTCCGGTCGTTAGGTGGTGGCGTTGGCTGTCTGGCGAACTGATCAGGGCAGGGCGGCGAGCAACGGCGCGACCGGGTTGGCCCCGGTTGCCGGTGCGGCCGGTGCGGCCGGCGCGGCGGGAGCCCCGGCCAGTGCCGGCAGGTCCTGCGGCAGGGTCATCTGCGCAGGCATGTTGACCGGCAGGTTGGGCAGGAACGCCGGCATATCGACCTTGGCCTGCGGGATCTGCGGGGCCGGCGGTGTGGCGGGGGCGGTCGGCGTCGACAGCCCCGGGATGGCCGGCAGTCCGGGAATGGGGGACGTGGCCGGGGCGGCGGGTGCCGCGGGTGCCTGCTGCGTCAGACCCGGAATCAGGCCCTGCAGCCCCTGCGTCGTTGCAGGCGCGGACGGGGTCGCCGCCTGCGGCAACCCGGGAATCGAGGGCACGCCGGCCGACGTCGCCGGTGACGTCGCGGCGGCGGACGGAACGCCCGGGAAGGTGATACCCGGAGCGGCGGGTGCGGCCGGCGGGGTCGCACCCAGGGCGGTGGCGAGGTTCTGCAGGATCTGCGGCGCGTTGGCCGCCGAACTGATCAGCTGCTGCGGAATGTTCGGAATGGGCGGGGCCGGCACCGGGTCGGCGTGGGCGATACCGCCCGTGAGTAGGGCTGCGGACGAACCGACGACGACGGCCGCTGCACGCATGTAAGTCCAGATGGTTGGCATGACTCTCCCTGGTTGTGGAAAACGGGTCCGCCGCCGAAGTTACGTTGATACTGATGGGACTCAAGTGACACGTGTGGCATTTATTTGATCGTTATTGATACGAGTGACGGCGGTGACCGACGGGCCGCGACCAGGCCTGCCGATACCGCGCGGGCCCCGGCCGTCGCTAAAGTCGGGCGGATAGACACCACCTCGGCCCCCCCGGCGGTCCCCCCGCGCCGGCGGATCGCGGGTCTGCTGCGGGCGGCGGCGCCCGCGCTGCTGGCCGCCAGCGTCGCCGCGCGGCTCGCCTGGACCTATCTGACGCCCCACGGCGCGAACTTCGTCGACCTGCACGTCTACCTCGGCGGGGCCGCCGCGATCAACCATCCCGGCACGCTGTACAGCTACGTCTACGCCGACCAGACGCCGGACTTCCCGCTGCCGTTCACCTACCCGCCCTTCGCGGCGGTCGTCTTCTATCCGCTGAGCCTGCTGCCGTTCGGCGTGGTCGCCTTCGCGTGGCAGATCGCGACGATGGCCGCCCTGTACGCGGCGATCCGGATCAGCCAGCGGTTGATGGGCGTTGCGACCGGCGACGATGGCCACCGCACGGCCATGGTGTGGACCGCGGTCGCGATCTGGATCGAGCCGCTGCGCAGCACCTTCGACTACGGACAGGTCAACGTGCTGCTGATGGTCGCGGTGCTGGGGGCGGCGCTGACCGCGCGCTGGTGGCTGTCGGGGCTACTGGTCGGCGTGGCGGCCGGGATCAAGCTGACGCCCGCGATCGCCGGGGTCTATCTGGTCGGCGTGCGGCGCTGGGCCGCGGCGGCCTTCTCCTTCGTGGTATTCCTCGGCACCGTCGGCGTGTCCGTCCTGGTTGTCGGCGATCAGACCCGCTACTACTTCACGAAGCTGCTGGGCGACGCGCACCGCGTGGGGCCCATCGCCACGTCGATCAATCAATCCTGGCGCGGCGGCATTTCCCGGATCCTGGGCTACGACGCCGGCTTCGGGCCGCCGGTCCTGGCCGCCATCGCGGTCACGGCGGTCCTGGCCGTCCTGGCGTGGCGGGCGCTGGAGCCCTCGGATCGGCTGGGCAGGCTGCTGGTGGTCGAGCTGTTCGGGCTGCTGCTGTCCCCGATCTCCTGGAGCCATCACTGGGTGTGGGTGGTGCCGCTGATGATCTGGGCGATTCACGGGCCGCCGCGCGAGCGCCCCGGCGCCCGGATCGTGGGCGGGGGCTGGCTTGCGCTCACCATCGTCGGCGTGCCGTGGCTGCTGCTCTTCGCCCAGCCGACCATCTGGCAGGTCAGCCGGCCGTGGTATCTGGCCTGGGCCGGCCTGGCCTACATCCTGGCGGCCGTGGCCACCCTCGTCTGGATCGCCGCCACCGGCCGGCGCGCCGGATTGAAGGGCTAGCCGCCGACGATCTCGTCGATGTCGCGCGCCATGGCCACGTCCTTGTCGGTGATACCGCCCTCGGAGTGCGTGACCAGAGCGAAAGTGACCGTCCGCCAACGAATGTCGATGTCCGGGTGGTGGTCCTTGCTTTCCGCGTGCTCGGCCACCCGGCGCACCGCATCGATGCCGGCGAGGAAACTCGGAAACTTGATCGAGCGGCGCAACGCGCCCTCGACACGCTCCCATTCGTTGAGATCGGGCAGTGCGGCGTCCACCTGCTCGTCCGTTAACACAGCCATGCCCCGACCGTATACCGTCTGGCCATGCCGACCCAGATCGTCGTCGCCGGCGCGATCATCCGCCGCGCCGCGGTCCTGGTGGCGCAGCGCGTCCGCCCGCCGGAGTTGGCAGGCCGCTGGGAGCTGCCCGGCGGCAAGGTGGCGCCCGGTGAGACCGAGCGGGGCGCGCTGGCGCGCGAACTCGGCGAGGAGCTGGGCCTGACGGCCGGCGACGTCGCGGTGGGCGACCGGCTGGGTGAGGACATCGCGCTGGACGGCATGACGCTGCGCGCCTACCGCGTGCGGCTGATCGGTGGTGAACCGCACGCCCGCGACCACCGGGCGGTGCGCTGGGTGACGGCCGCCGAGCTGCCCGGTGTCGACTGGGTGCCCGCCGACCGCGCCTGGGTCCCTGACCTGGTGCGGACGCTGTCCACGGCCGCCTCATAACAAGTCCACAGCCTTCCGGCAGCTGACATTCAGCGACGCAGAAGGTCGCCAAGGTGAACTTGAGATATAACGCAAACGTGAACTTGTAGTAAACGACTTGACCTGGAAGTGCGGTAGCGATCCATCGTCCCGCGGTCGCGGTGGAGGCGCCGGGCGCCTCCAGGCCCACAAAACCTCATGCTGACAAGACGATTGTTCGTTGACAGGCCGCGCGCGGCGGAGGTGCGAGACCCGTCTGCCGCGCCCGGTGCCGGCTTGCGGACGCGCGCCGCCGATACCGATGACGGGCCACTCGACACGGTCCACCGTCACGCAGCTGCGGTCGAAGCAACGGCCCGCGCACGACTCGAGGCACCACGGACGAGAAGGGGTACCTGTTGACTGTCACACCACACGTTGGTGGAGCGCTCGAGGAGTTACTGGAGCGCAGCGGGAGGTTCTTCACGCCCGGCGAGTTCTCGGCGGACCTGCGCACGGTGACGCGGCGGGGCGGCCGGGAGGCCGATGTCTTCTACCGCGACAGGTGGAGCCACGACAAGGTGGTGCGGTCGACCCACGGGGTCAACTGCACCGGCTCCTGCTCCTGGAAGATCTACGTCAAGGACGGGATCATCACCTGGGAGACCCAGCAGACCGACTATCCGTCGGTGGGCCCGGACCGCCCGGAATACGAGCCGCGCGGGTGTCCCCGCGGGGCGTCGTTCTCCTGGTACAGCTACTCGCCCACCCGGGTGCGCTACCCGTACGCCCGCGGCGTGCTGGTCGAGATGTATCGGGAAGCCAAGGCGCGCTTGGGTGATCCGGTGCTGGCCTGGGCCGACATTCAGGCCGACCCCGAGCGCCGCCGTCGCTATCAGCGGGCCCGCGGCAAGGGCGGCCTGGTCCGGGTGACCTGGGCCGAGGCCACCGAGCTGATCGCCGCCGCCCACGTGCACACCATCAAGGAATACGGCCCGGACCGGGTCGCCGGGTTCTCCCCGATCCCGGCCATGTCGATGGTGTCCTACGCCGCCGGCTCGCGGTTCTTCGAGCTGATCGGCGCCCCCATGACGTCGTTCTACGACTGGTACGCCGACCTGCCGGTGGCCTCACCGCAGGTGTTCGGCGACCAGACCGACGTCCCCGAATCGGGGGACTGGTGGGACGCGGCGTATCTGATGATGTGGGGCTCCAACGTGCCGATCACCCGGACCCCCGACGCGCACTGGATGGCCGAGGCGCGCTACCGCGGCACGAAGGTGGTGACCGTCAGCCCGGACTACGCCGACAACACCAAGTTCGCCGACGAGTGGATGCCGTGCGCGGCCGGCACCGACGGGGCGCTGGCCATGGCGATGGGCCACGTCATCCTCTCCGAATGCTATGTGCGCAAGGAGGTTCCGTTCTTCGCCGACTTCGCGCGCCGCTATACCGACCTGCCGTTCCTGATCAAGCTCGAAGAGCGCGGCGACATGCTGGTGCCGGGCAAGAATCTGACCGCGGCGGACCTGGGGGAGGCGGTCGAGAACGCGGCGCTCAAGCCGGCGTTGTTCGACGAGGCTAGCAATTCCGTTGCCGTCCCGCACGGGTCCCTGGGGTTCCGCTACGGCGAGGACGGCGTCGGGAAGTGGAATCTCGACCTCGGCGGCCTGATGCCGGCGCTGAGCGTGCGAGACCCGCACGGCGCCAACGGCGACGGCGCCACCGCGCTTGTGCACCTGGCGAGCTTCGACACGGTCAACGGCGAGGGCGCCACCATCGCCCGCGGCGTGCCGGTGCGCCGGGTCGGCAAGCACCTGGTCTGCACCGTGTTCGACCTGATGCTCGCCCAGTACGGGGTGGCACGCCCGGGGCTGCCCGGTGACTGGCCCACGGGCTACGACGACGCGACCCAGCAGAACACGCCGGCGTGGCAGGAGGCGATCACGGGTGTGTCGGCCGCGCAGGCCATTCGCGTCGCCCGCGAATTCGCCCGCAGCGCCGAGGAATCCGGCGGCCGGTCGATGATCATCATGGGCAGCGGGATCTGCCAGTGGTTCCACGGCGACGCGATCTACCGGGCGGTGCTCGCGCTGTTGATGCTGACCGGCTCGATGGGGCGCAACGGCGGGGGCTGGGCCCACTACGTCGGCCAGGAAAAGGTGCGCCCGCTCACCGGGTTTCAGACGATGGCGATGGCCACGGACTGGGTGCGCCCGCCGCGACAGGTGCCGGGTGCCTCCTACTGGTACGCGCACACCGACCAGTGGCGCTACGACGGCTACGGGGCCGACAAGCTGGCCAGCCCCCTGGGCCGTGGCCGGTTCGCGGGCAAGCACACCATGGACCTGCTGGCCTCGGCGACGGCGATGGGCTGGAGCCCGTTCTATCCGCAGTTCGACCGGTCCAGCCTGGACGTCGCCGACGAGGCCCGCGCCGCCGGGCGCGACGTCGCCGACTACGTCGCCGAGCAGCTCCGCGACCGCAAACTCAAGCTCTCCGTCACCGACCCCGACAATCCGGTCAACTGGCCGCGGGTGCTGACGGTGTGGCGGGCCAACCTGATCGGATCGTCGGGCAAGGGCGGCGAGTACTTCCTGCGCCACCTGCTCGGCACCGATTCCAACGTCCAGGCCGAGCCGCCGGCCGACGGGATACCCCCCGCCGACGTGGTGTGCCAGGGCGACATCCCCGAGGGCAAGCTCGACCTGATGATGTCGATCGACTTCCGGATGACCTCCACGACCCTGGTGTCGGACATCGTGCTGCCGGCGGCGACCTGGTACGAGAAGGCCGACATCTCCAGCACCGACATGCACCCGTACGTGCACGCGTTCAGCGCCGCGACCGATCCGCCGTGGGAAACCCGTTCGGATTTCGAGGCTTTCGGTGCGATCGCGCGTGCCTTCAGCGGTTTGGCCAAGCGGCACCTGGGCACGCGCAGCGACGTGGTCCTCACCGCGCTGCAGCACGACACGCCGGACGCGATGGCCTATCCGGACGGCACGGAAGAGGACTGGTTGCACACTGGCGCGACACCGGTGCCCGGGCGGACGATGCCCAAACTCACGGTGGTGGAACGCGATTACGGCGCCATCTATGACAAGTGGCAGACCCTGGGCCCGCTGGTCGACACGTTCGGGGTGACCACCAAGGGCATCACGGTGCATCCGTTCCGGGAGGTCGAGGAGCTGGCGGCCAAGTTCGGCGTGATGAATTCCGGTGCGGCGGCCGGGCGTCCGGCCATCACCACCGCCGCGCGGATGGCCGACGTGCTGCTGCTGTTGTCCGGAACCACCAACGGCCGGCTCGCCGTCGAGGGCTTCCGCGAGCTGGAGAAGCGGACGGGCCAGCGGCTGGCCCACCTCGCCGAGGGCAGTGAAGAGCGGCGCATCAGCTATGCCGACACCCAGGCGCGTCCGGTCCCGGTGATCACCAGCCCCGAGTGGTCGGGCAGCGAAACCGGCGGGCGCCGCTACGCGCCGTTCACCATCAACATCGAGAACCTCAAGCCGTTCCACACGCTCACCGGGCGGATGCATTTCTACCTGGCCCACGACTGGGTCGAGGAGCTCGGCGAGCACCTGCCGGTGTTCCGCCCGCCGCTGGACATGACGCGGCTGTTCGGCCAGCCGGAGCTCGGCCCCACCCCGGACGGTAACGGCGGAATCGGTCTGACGGTCCGGTATTTGACGCCGCACTCGAAGTGGTCGTTCCACTCCACCTACCAGGACAACCTCTACATGCTGTCGCTGTCCCGGGGCGGCCCGACGATGTGGATGAGCCCCGGCGACGCGGCCAAACTCCAAGTCCGTGACAACGATTGGGTCGAGGCGGTCAACGCCAACGGCATCTACGTGTGCCGGGCCATCGTCAGCCACCGCATGCCCGACGGGGTGGTGTACGTCTACCACGTGCAGGAGCGCACGGTCGACACCCCCCGCACCGAGACCAACAACAAGCGCGGCGGCAACCACAACGCGCTGACCCGCGTCCGCATCAAGCCCAGCCACCTCGCCGGGGGCTACGGCCAGCACGCGTTCGCCTTCAACTACATGGGACCGACCGGCAACCAGCGCGACGAGGTCACCGTGGTGCGCCGTCGCAGCCAGGAGGTGACGTACTGACATGAAGGTAATGGCGCAGCTGGCGATGGTGATGAACCTCGACAAGTGCATCGGCTGCCACACCTGCTCGGTCACCTGCAAGCAGGCGTGGACCAACCGGTCCGGCACCGAGTACGTGTGGTTCAACAACGTCGAAACCCGGCCCGGGCAAGGCTATCCGCGCACCTACGAGGACCAGGAGCGGTGGCGCGGCGGTTGGATACGCGACAAGAAGGGGCGGCTGCGGCTGCGCGACGGCGGCCGCATCCACAAGTTGTTGCGCATCTTCGCCAACCCCCGGCTGCCGATCATCGACGACTACTACGAGCCGTGGACCTACGACTACGAGAACCTGACCACCGCCCCCGCGGGCGACACGTTCCCCACCGCCGCGCCCAAGAGCCTGCTGTCCGGCGAGCCCATGAAGATCTCCTGGGGACCGAACTGGGACGACAACCTGGCCGGCTCACCGGAGATTCTGTCCGGCGACCCGATCCTGAAGAAGGTCAACGAGGACGTCAAACTCGCGCTCGAAGAGACCTTCATGTTCTACCTGCCCCGCATCTGCGAGCACTGCCTCAACCCCTCGTGCGTGGCGTCGTGCCCGTCGGGCGCGATGTACAAGCGCAGCGAGGACGGCATCGTGCTGGTCGACCAGGACCGCTGCCGCGGCTGGCG
>NZ_LZJG01000247.1:0-2308 GCF_001667785.1 Mycobacterium sp. E3247
TAGACCGGGGTGGGCAACGCGGTGAACGAAACCGTGGTCTACACGTTTATGGCGCTGTTTGCCATCGACGTGATCGCCACCGCCGTGGGGGTCAAGGTGAGCGCCAAGTGACCGCGGCCGCGCCCAGCACTCTGTGGGGACGGGCCACGGGTCGCGGGAAGAACTTGGCCGCGGAATGGAATCGAGTCGGCCGCCAAGTGCAGTTCTACGCAGCCACGTTGCGTTCGATCGGCGATGTCGTTGTCACCTACAAGACCGAGTTGTTTCGACTGATCGCACAGATGGCCTTGGGTACCGGGGCTCTGCTGCTCATCGGAGGGACCGTCGTCATCGTGGCATTCCTGACGATGTCGGCCGGTGCCCTGGTCGCGGTTCAGGGCTACAACGCGTTGGCCAACGTCGGTGTCGATGCGCTGGTGGGATTCGTCTCCGCGTTCGTCAACGTTCGGCTCGCCGCCCCGCTGATCTCCACCGTGGGCTTGGCAGCAACCATCGGTGCAGGGGCGACCGCCCAGTTGGGCGCCATGCGCATCAACGAAGAGATCGACGCGCTGGAAGTCATGGGTGTGCGGTCGATCGCCTACCTCGCATCGTCGCGGGTGCTAGCGGGCGTGATAGTCGTGGTGCCCCTCTACTGCATCGCCCTGATCGCGTCGTTTGTGGCGTCGGAAGTTGTGGTTGCAATGTACGGTCAGTCGTCGGGCGTCTACAACCACTATTTCCATACGTTTCTCAATCCCGTCGACATGCTGTGGTCGGTGGGATTGGTGATTCTGTCCGGTGTGGTGGTGATGTTGGTCCACACCTACTACGGCTACACCGCGTCGGGCGGGCCGGCCGGCGTCGGTGAAGCCGTCGGTCGCGCTGTCCGGGCTTCGCTCGTCGTCGCGGTGTTCGTCATCCTGTTCGCTTCGTTGGCCATCTACGGCCACACAGGCAACTTTCATCTCGCGGAGTGATGGCATGGAACGCAAACGCAGAGAGAGTCGATTGCGCCCGGCATGGTGGACGGCGTTGCTCGTCGTCGGAATCGTCGTGACCGTCGTGATGTGCATGGAGCTCTTCAATCGATCGTTCAATTCGTATGTCCCCGTGACTCTTACGTCCGACCGGGCCGGTCTGATGATGGAGAGCGGCGGCAAGGTGAAGCTGCGCGGGGTCGACGTGGGGCAGGTGGCGGCTGTCACCGGTGGCGGTCAGGACGTGAGGCTCAAGCTGGACATCGACTCCGACCAGGTGAGGTACATCCCCGCTAACGTGGAGGCCAAGATCAAGGCCACCAGTGCGTTTGGCAACAAATACGTCGAGCTGATCTATCCCGATCACCCCAGCGCCGCCAGGGTCTCGGCCGGTGAGGTGCTGCATTCTCGCAACGTGGCCACCGAGGTCAACACGGTATTCCAGAACCTGGTCAACCTGCTGCACTCGGTCGATGCGTCGAAACTGAATGCGGTGCTGACCACACTGGCTGAGGGACTGCGCGGTCAGGGCGACCGGATCGGCGAGGCGATCACTGATGCCAATCAGGTTCTCCTGGCGGTCAACCCGCGCAGCGAGACGATCCGGCGTGATTGGCGGGCGGTGGGGGCTGTCAGCGACACCTTCAGCGCCGCAGCGCAAGACATTCTGCGAACCCTCGATGCGGCAAGCACCACCAGCACGACGCTGACAGACGAATCGAAGTCGCTGGAAGCCTTGCTGCTCAATGCCATTGGATTGGCGCGCACGGGCATTAACACCCTCGGCCCGAACGAGGATAACCTCATCAACGCGGTCAACCTGCTCAATCCCACTACCAGCCTGCTGCTGAAGTACAACCCCGAGTACACCTGCTTGATGGTCGGGACCAAGCATTTCCTGGACACCTTCGGCTATTACGCCGCCGGTGGTGGGAACGGGTACAGCCTGATCACCGATTCCGGGATCATGTTCGGCGAGGACCCCTACGCCTATCCAGACAATCTGCCCATCGTTGCAGCCAAGGGTGGGCCACCCGGAGGCGGCGGCAGCGGTAATGGCCCCGGCGCGGGGACGGCCAGACCCGGTGACGGCGGTCCGACACAGCGCAAGCTCGGCGGTTGGGGCGTGGCCCTGGTCACCTGGAAATACTGCGCGTAGCACGGGTGGCCCAAACCGATGTTGGGTCGGATATCCATGCCGGTCCCCCATCCGGTGTTGGTGACCACATAGCGGGCCGGGTAGTTCTTGGCCGGATCCGGTAATGCCCCACAGCCGGGTTTCCCGCCCGGCCCGACGCCGACCTTGACGATGGCCGCCCCGTCAACTGCGAGGTGACCGGCTTGGTGAG
>NZ_LZJG01000248.1:0-6072 GCF_001667785.1 Mycobacterium sp. E3247
CGACGAAGACGGTCACGCCGACCGGCGGCTGCCCGCCGTGCGCCCGGAACGCCGCCAAATGCGTTGCGATGCCGGCCTTGTCGTCGGCGCTGCCGCGTCCATAAAGCCGGCCACCGCGTTCGGTGGGTTCGAAGGGTGGCGACGCCCACTGGCCGGCATCGCCTTCGGGTTGCACGTCGTGGTGGGCGTACAGCAGCACGGTCGGCGCGCCCGGCGGCGCGGGATGCCGCGCGATGACCGCAGGGGCGCCGTCCTCGCTGACGATCTGCACATCGCCAAATCCGGCCTGCGACAACAGGTCCGCCACCGCTCGCGCGCTGCGGTGCACCTCGTCGCGTCGGCCCGGGTCGGCCCACACCGATTCGATGCGCACCAGGTCCTCGAGGTCGCGCCGCACCGACGGCAACACCTCGCGGACGCGCTCCACAAGATCACTCATGACCGCGAGGCTAGTCGCGCGGCCGGCGGACCCTCCCGGCGAGCGTCCCCAAATGTCACCGTTTACCGGCGTGTTGTGTACAAACACGGCCGCTCGGCAACGCTCAGGTCGTCTCCAGGATCGCCACCGCGGCGGCGGTGTCCCCCTCGTGCGTCAGCGACACGTGAATCGTCACGTCGGCCAGGTGTTTGGCGATGTCGCCGCTCAGCCGCACCCGCGGCCGCCCCCACATGTCGGTGACCACCTCGATGTCGCGGTGGATGTCCTCGGGCAGCACGGGCCGCTGCGCGAACCGCGATCCCGACCACGCCTTGATCACCGCCTCCTTGGCCGCCCAGCGCGCCGCCAGGTGGCGCGCGGCCGAGGAACTCTTGTCCGAGGCGTCGCGACGCTCACCGGGCGTGAAGGTCTCGGAGAAGACGGTTCCCGGCTGGTCGACCTGCTCGGCGAAATCAGGGATGGAGACGACGTCGATCCCCACACCGACAATTCCCATGGGACGCCAGGCTAACGGACGGTCTCGCCCGGCGACGATGCGGTCCGCGCCGCGGAGCGAGGTGGGGGCACCTCCCGCTTGCGGGGGCAAGCCGGGCAATAAGGCGACGACGTCATCCGGCGGGAACCTCGTAGGCGTCGCCCCCGCCCAGCCGGGACGCCGGGTTCAGCAGCATCGCCGCCTCCTGCCGCTTCTCCGGTACGTCGTGGTCGAAGCGACGGTCCGGTGGCCGCTCGTACATCGGCGCGCCCCCGGCGATGGCCGAGGCCAACCGGCGCTGACCGGCCAGCAGCCGCGCCTCCGCGCGCTTCTGGTAGTCCGCGCGCTGCTCGGGGTTGAGCGTGGCGATGAAGGCCTGCGGGTGCACCAGCGCCACCAGTCCGGACACGTGGCCGAACCCGAGGCTGGTCAGCATCCCCGCTTTGAGCGGGAACTTCTCGCCCAGCCGCAGCGTCTCACGCACCCAGACGAAGTGGGCCGACCCGGCGAGCTCGTCGTCGACGCAGTCGAGGCTGCGGTTGGGCGGGATCACCCCGTCGCGCAGCATCTGGCACAGGCCCATCATCTGGAAGACGGCCGCGCCGCCCTTGGCGTGGCCAGTGAGGCTCTTCTGCGACACCACGAACAGCGGGGCGCCCTCCGAGCGGCCCAGCGAGTCGGCCAACCGCTCGTGCAGCTCAGTCTCGTTGGGATCGTTCGCCAGCGTGGACGTGTCGTGCTTGGAGATCACCGCGATGTCGTCGGCGCCGACGCCGAGCTTGGCCAGCGAGCGCGCCAACGCCGAATCCTTGCCGCCGCGGCCGGCGCCCAGTGCGCCCAGACCCGGGGCCGGGATCGAGGTGTGCACGCCGTCGGCGAACGACTGCGCGTAGGCCACCACAGCCAGGACCGGCAGACCCATCTTGAGGGCCAGGTCGCCGCGGGCGAGCAGGATGGTACCGCCGCCCTGCGCCTCGACGAATCCAAGGCGCCGCCGGTCGTTGGGCCGGGAGAACTTCGAATCGTGAATGCCCCGGCCGCGCATCATGGATGTGTCAGCCGTGGCCGCCATGTCACCGAAGCCGATGATCGCTTCCAGCGTCAGGTCATCGAAGCCGCCGGTGACGACCAGTTCGGCCTTGCCGAGGCGGATCTTGTCGACGCCCTCCTCGACCGATACCGCCGCGGTCGCGCATGCGCCGACCGGGTGGATCATCGCGCCGTAGCTGCCCACATAGCTCTGAATGACGTGCGCGGCAACGACATTCGGCAGGACTTCCTGCAGGATGTCGTTCGGCTTGTTCCGGCCAAGCAGGTTGCCGTGATACATGGTCTGCATCGACGTCATCCCGCCCATGCCGGTGCCCTGGGTGCTGGCGACCAGGCCCGGGTGGACCCACCGCATCAGCTCGGTGGGGGTGAATCCCGACGACAGGAACGCATCGACGGTCGCGACAATGTTCCACAGCGCCACCCGGTCGGTAGAGCTGGCCATGTCCTGGCTGATGCCGTACACGGTCGGATCGAATCCGGTGGGGATCTGTGCGCCGACGACCCGCGACAGCTTGGTCTTGCGCGGTACCCGGATCTCGGTGCCGGCCTTGCGCGTGACCTGCCAGTCGCTCGAATCGGGGACCGGCCGAATGACGGTGTGCTCCGGATCGAATTCGACGAACCCGCGAGCGTCGGCCTCCGAGGAGACGACGAAGGTGAAGTCCTTGTCCAGGAACACCGACACCAGCAGCGGCGACGCGTGATCGGGGTCGATCGCGCCGTCATCGACGAATTCGCGAATGCCCACCCGCTCCACGACGACGTCGTGGTAACGCTCCACCAGCTCGGCCTCGTCGACCAGATCGCCGGATTTCGTGTCGTACCAACCGGGTTGCGGGTCGTCCTCCCAGCGGATCAGTCCCGTGGTCCAGGCGAGCTCCAGGACGCCCGCCGCCGACAGTTCGTTGTCAACTTCCATCTCGAACCGGGTGCGCGACGAACCGTAGGGCCCGATCTCGGCGCCACCGACGATGACCACCAGGTCGGCCGGGTCGACGTCGAGGTCTGCCCATTCCGGCGGGGGTGCTGGGGTGAAGCCGCGCGGCGGGGACGGCAGCGCGGCGATGGTGCCCTCGGGCGCACCGTCTTCCGTTGTCTGCTCGCCCGACGTGGCCTGCTCGCGGGCTTTCGCAGCCAGTTCGGCCATGTCCAGGTTGGCTTCGCCGAGACCGCCGGTGAGGTCCGCCCTGATCGGCGCGCCGGCCGCCGCGACCTTCGACTCGACGTCGCACAGGCCCAGCAGCATGGCCGCCATCTCGTCGGTGGAGTAGGTGGTGACCCCGGCTTCCTCGACGGCGTCGACGATGGCGTCGTTGTGTCCCATCAGCCCGGTCCCGCGGGTCCAGCCGATCAGCGCGTGCGCCAGGCTGACCCGGGAGGCCCAGGAGGATTCGGCGTGCCAACGGGTCACCAACGCGTCCAGCGCCGACTTGGCTTCGCCGTATGCGCCGTCACCGCCGAACATTCCGCGGTTGGGCGAGCCGGGCAGCACCACGTGCAGCCGCGATGCGATGTCGCGCTCGGCGCCGATCTTGGACAGGCCGCCGATCAGCCGCTGCACCGCCCACAGCAGCACCTTCATCTCCATCTCGGAGCGCGAACCGGCCTCCGAGAGGTCGCCGGCCACCCGGGGCGCCGCGAACGGGAACAGCAGCGTGGGGGTCTGCGCGTCCTTGATGTGAATGGATTGCGGCCCAAGGCTTTCGGTCTGCTCGGTACCAATCCATTCGGCAAGCGCGTCGATGTCGGAGTAGGACGCCATGTTGGCGGCGACCACCCATAGCGCCGCGCCGTAGCGGGCGTGATCCCGATACAGCCCGCGGTAGAACGCCAGCCGCTCCTCGTCGAGCTTCGATGTGGTGGCGATGACGGTGGCTCCACCGTCGAGCAGCCGCGCGACCACCGACGCCGCGATCGAACCCTTCGACGCGCCCGTCACCACAGCGACCTCGTTGCTGTAGGGGCCCGGGTCGGGGTTCTCCGCGCCCGCGGCGATGCGGCCGTACAGCGACGCGTGAATCTGTCGACCGGCCGCCAGCGACTTGCCCTGCCACCAGGTGGCCTGGGTGGCCACGACGTGGCCTGCGCCCTCGAACCTTTCGGACAGGCCCTGCCACTGCGCGTCGATGTCGCCCTCGTCGGTCAGCCAGAGCTTGACCAGGTCCTCACGCGCGCTAGCCCACCGGTCGTCGAACACGACGGCCTTCTTGGCGTCGAACACTGGCGCCACCAGACGCGGCCAGTCCGCGCCGAGTTCGGCGGTGACCAGATCGATGAGCTCGGCGTCCGTGGCCGTCGGGATGGCGCTGACGGGATCGTCGTGGCCCAACTGGTTGAGGATCAGGCGGGCCGCCGAGGCGAGCACGCCGTCGCGACCGGTGATCTGGTCGGTGAATTCGCTCAACGCGGCCGCGTCGACCGTCGCACCGCCACCGCCGCCCGACGACGGCAGCGCCACCGCGATGCCGCGGCGCGCGGCGACCGAGGTCACCGCGGCGTCGATGACCTTGTCGACGGAGGCGGCGTCGGCCAACGCGCCCTCGTGCAGGTGGCCGATGGCGCCGCCGCGCACACTGGTGCCCTCGCGGGTTCCCAGCGCCACTTCGACCGTGACGTGCTTGGCCCAACCGTCGCCGAGCTCCCAGGTCTTCTTGACCCGCTCGGCGATGGCGGCCGGCCGCTTGCCCGAGGGCCCCAGCACCGTGCGCAGCTGGTCGTTGATCGCATCGGAAAGCACTGGGCCGAAAGGTTTGTACGTGCGCGCCAGCTTGGTCACCTGCGACCGCAGCCCGGCGAGGTCGGCCTCGGCGGCGCCGTCGATGGCGCCCAGGTTCAGCTCCGAACCGAGGTCCACCAGCAGCTGGTTGCGCCGCGACGAGGCCCCGTCGGTGATGGACTCGATGGAGTCCAGCTCCTCGATCTGGTCGATGCGCATCTTGGCCGACAGCGCGATCAGCGCCAGGGTGGCGTCGGCGGCGTCGAAACCGATGTCGTCGGGACGCGGAGCACCCGACGGAGCAGTGGCGGGAGCCGCAGCGACGGCCGGGGCGACATCAGACGAGGGCGCACCGTCCGCGGCGGCGGCCGCGGAATCAACCGCGGCCTCCTCCGGCTCCGGCTCGGGATCGGTGTCGGTGGCGAACAGCACTGCGGCGTCGCGCTCAGCGTTGAGCACTTCGACTGTGCTGTGGGCATATTCGGGCAACTTGAGGGTGTTGGTGGCCAGCCCGGCGACGGTCGGCGCCGACTTCACGCCGATCTCGACGAACCGCTCCACACCCAGACCGCCCGCGGCTTCCTCGGTGAACAGCAGGTCCTGGGTTTCGATCCAGCGCACCGGGCTGGCGAACTGCCAAGCCAGCAGCTCGATCAAGACGATGCGCGCCATCTCGTTACGGCGCTCACTCAGCCAGGTTTCGTAGTCGGCGAGGATCGCATCGAGCGGCTCGGCGGGCACCAGATCCCGAATCTCCTGGATGAAGTCGCGGTCCAGGGTGAACGGACGCGGCACCAGGTTCGGGATGTAGCGCCCGATGATGACGTCGGGATCCTTGTCGCGCGGCATGACCCGTTCCAGTGAGCGGCGGAACTCCGCGACCCCGACGCGCAGCACCCGGGAATGGAACGGCACGTCGATGCCCGGCACCAGAATGAACGACCGCTTCCCGCCGGTGAGCTCGCGACGCCGCTCCACCTCGGCTTCCAGCTCCTCGAGGCCGCGCACCGTGCCGGCGATCGCATACTGCGAGCCGCGCAGGTTGAAGTTCACGATCTCCAGGAACTCACCTGTGCGCTCGGCGATTCCGGCGACGAACGCGGGCACCTCGTCGTCCGGCAGGTCGATCTGCGAGGGTCGGATCGCCGCCAGCCGGTAGTTGGAGCGGCCCAGCTCGTCGCGCGGGACGATGTCGTGCATCTTGGAGCCGCGGTGGAACACCGTCTCCAGCAACGCTTCCAGCTCGTAGATGCCGGTCACGCAGGCCAGGGCCGTGTACTCCCCGACCGAGTGGCCGCAGGCGATGGCATCCTCGACGAAGGCGCCCTGCTCGCGCATCTCGGCGACCTGCGCCGCCGCCACGGTCGCCATCGCGACTTGGGTGAACTG
>NZ_LZJG01000249.1:0-9516 GCF_001667785.1 Mycobacterium sp. E3247
CCGCGCACAGCTCGAACGCTGGGTGGACGAGTGGAAGATCCCGCGCGTCAAGATCAAGATCGGCGAGTCGTGGGGCTCCGACGAGCGCCGCGACCTGGACCGGATTGCGCTGTCCCGCAAGGTGGTCGGGCCCGACGTCGAACTGTATGTCGACGCCAACGGCGGCTACCGCCGCAAGCAGGCGATCCGGGTGGCCCACGCCATGGCCGACCACGACGTCACCTGGTTCGAAGAGCCCGTCTCGTCCGACGACCTGGCCGGGCTGAACGAGGTCCGCGACCAGGTGACCCCGGACGTCACCGCCGGCGAGTACGGCTACGACCTGGCCTACTTCAACCGGATGCTCGCCGCCGGGGCGGTCGACTGCCTGCAGATCGACGTCACCCGCTGCGGCGGCATCACCGACTGGCTGCGGGCCGCAGCGGTGGCCGCCGCCTACAACGTCGACGTGTCCGGGCACTGCGCCCCCAACCTGCACGCCCACGTAGCCAGCGCCATCCCCAACCTGCGCCACCTGGAGTACTTCCACGATCACCACCGCATCGAACACATGCTGTTCGACGGCGCGCTGGCCCCCGACGGCGGCGCGCTGCGGCCGGATCAGCGCCGGCCGGGTCTGGGCCTGGAGTTCAAACGCGCCGACGCCGAGCACTACCGGAAATCCTGATCCGATGAATGGACTCCCGCAAAAGTGGGCATTGATATGCGGAGGACATAGTTACGGATCTGAAGGACAGCCCACGATGACCGTGAACTTTGACGACGAAGCCGTGCAGGGACGCAACGGGGACTCCGCCGACGACGGTTCGGCGGCCTCGGCGTGTGAGGCGTTCATGTCCGACGCCGTCGACGAGCAAGACCTCAACGCGGTCGATTTGGTTCTGGGCCTGGGCGAGCCGCAGAGCGTCGGCCGGTTCCGGTTCTTCCTGGACGGGCACCGCTGGGAGTGGTCACCGGCGGTCGCCCGCATGCACGGCTACCAGCCGGGGCAGGTGGAGCCCACCACGGACCTGCTGCTCAAGCACAAGCACCCTGAAGACCGCGATCGCGTCGCGGCCGTCCTCGACCGCGTCATGCGGGGCAAGGCGTTCAGCAGCCGCCACCGCATCATCGACACCGGCGGGCGCACCCACTGCGTGGTCGTCGCGGGCGACCGGATGCTCGACGACAGCGGCACCCTGGTCGGGACGTCCGGTTTCTACGTCGACGTCACCGATTCGCTGCAGACCGACATCAACAACGTGCTGTCGGCGGTCGCCGACGCCCGCGCCCGCATCGAGCAGGCCAAGGGCGTGCTGATGGCCGCCTACGGCATCTCCGCGGAGCGGGCGTTCGACATTTTGGTGTGGCGTTCCCAGGAGACCAACCTGAAACTGCGCGACCTCGCCGGCCGCTTTCTGGGCGCCCTGGCCAGCCAGGCGTCGGCGGAGACCCAACGCGAAATCGACCGGGCGCTGCTGACCCTCCAATAGCGCCAGTAGGGTCGGGCCGGTGGCGCACCTATTGGGGGCCGAGGCCGTCCACCTCGAATACCCGACCCAGCTGGTATTCGAATCGGTCACGCTCGGCGTCAACGACGGCGCGCGCATCGGCATCGTCGGGCGCAACGGCGACGGCAAGTCGAGCCTGCTGCGGCTGCTGACCGGGCAGCTGCAGCCCGACTCCGGCCGCGTGACCCGCCGCAGCGGCCTGCGGGTCGGCGCGCTCAGCCAGGCAGACACCCTGGAGCCGGGCCGCACGGTCGGCTGGACGCTGGTGGGCGAGGCGGCCGAACACCAGTGGGCCGGCGACGCGCGGGTCCGCGACGTGGTCGCCGGCCTGGTGGCCGACATCGATTGGGACGCAACGACCGCCACGCTCAGCGGCGGCCAGCGCCGCCGGGTCCAGCTGGCGCAGCTGCTGGTCGGCGACTGGGACGTGATCGCCCTCGACGAACCGACCAACCATTTGGACATCGAGGGCATCACCTGGCTGGCCGAGCACCTCAAACAGCGCTGGGCGCGCAACACCGGCGGGCTGTTGCTGGTGACGCACGACCGCTGGTTCCTCGACGAGGCGGCCACCACGACGTGGGAGGTGCACGACGGCATCGTGGAGCCGTTCGAGGGCGGCTACGCGGCGTACGTGTTGCAGCGCGTCGAGCGGGACCGGATGGCCGCCGCCACCGAGGCCAAGCGGCAGAACCTGATGCGCAAGGAGTTGGCGTGGCTGCGGCGCGGTGCACCCGCACGCACCTCGAAGCCCAAGTTCCGCATCGAGGCGGCCAACCAGCTGATCGCCGACGTGCCGCCGCTGCGCAACACCGTCGAGCTGGCCAAGCTGGCGACGGCCCGGCTCGGCAAGGACGTCATCGACCTGCTCGACGTGTCGGTCTCGTTTGACGGTCGGCCGGTGCTGCGCGATATCGAGTGGCGGATCGCGCCGGGCGAACGCACCGGCATCGTCGGGGCCAACGGTGCCGGGAAGTCGACGTTGCTGGGGCTGATCGCCGGCACGGTGACGCCGGACACCGGGCGGGTCAAGCGCGGCAAGACCGTGCGGCTGGCCGTCCTGGACCAGCAGGGCGACGCCCTGGCCGGCCTCGGCGACGACCGGATCGCCGACGTGCTGGGCGGGCTGCGCGGCGGGTACGAGGTCGAGGGCCGCGAGGTGACGCCGGCCCAACTGCTGGAGCGGCTCGGCTTCGGCGGCGGCCAGCTCTCCGCCCGCGTCGGCGAGCTCTCCGGCGGGCAGCGGCGGCGGCTGCAGCTGATGCTCACCCTGCTGTCCGAACCCAACGTGTTGCTCCTCGACGAGCCCACCAACGACGTCGACACCGACATGCTGGCCGCGATGGAGGACCTGCTCGATTCGTGGCCGGGCACCCTGATCGTCGTCTCGCACGACCGCTACCTGTTGGAGCGGGTCACCGACCAGCAGTACGCCATCCTCGACGGCCGGTTGCGCCACCTGCCCGGCGGCATCGACGAGTACCTGCGGCTGGCCGCGGCGCGCACCGGCGCGCCCGCCCAGCCGGCGCGCCCCGAGGCGGCGGGGATGTCGGGAGCCGAACGGCGGGCCGCGGAGAAGGAGCTGGCTGGCATCGACCGCCGGCTCGCGCGCCTGGCCGACCAGATCGCCGACAAACACCACGAGCTGGCCGGGCACGACCAGGCCGACCATGTCGGCATCGCGCGGCTCACCGCGGAGCTGCGCGCGCTGGAAGACGAGGTCGCCTCGACGGAGAGTCGGTGGCTGGATCTGTCGGAGATTCTCGAATAATGCGACTGTGACTTCAGGCCCCACCGAAACCGTTGCCTGCGTAGGCTCGAGCACCACCGCGGCCAAGGGGACCTACCGGTGGATCACCGAATTGCAGAATCGGCCGCGCAACAGTCGGTTCCGGTTCGTGAACTTCGGCGTCGGCGGCGACCTGTCCTTCCACACCGTCCGGCGGCTGCGCCGCGTGACCGCCATCCGGCCCGACCGGGTGATCGTCCTGATCGGTACCAACGACATCCTGGCCGGCGTCTTTCCGAACTTCCGCAGGGTGGTGCGCGTGTGGAAGGGGCTGCCCGCCGAGCCGACCGCACCGCGGTTCGAGGAGAACCTGGAACTCATCGCGCGCAGGCTGCGCCTGGAGACCGGCGCCAGGATCGCGCTGAGTTCCCTGGCGCCCGTGGGGGAAGACCCGCATTCGGGGCACGCCGTCCAGGCTCGGCTCAACGAGGAGTTCGCCGCCTACAACGCCGCGATCCGGGCGGTGGCGACGCGGGAGGGGACGGACTACCTCGGGTTCGCCGAGGCGTTCCAGGACCAAATGGTCCGCGCCGGCACCGCCAAGCCGTTCACCCGGTTCTCTTTCCCGGCGTTCTACCGCGACTACCTGATCCGGGAGGCGGTGCTGCGGCGCAGCTTCGACGAAATCTCCCGGATGAACGGGTGGGAGTTCCACATCGACGGCATCCACCTGAACACCCGTGGCGGCCTAATCCTCACCGAGGCCGTTCAAGGCTTCCTGGACTCGCCCGCGGCGGCGAACTGAGCGCCTCAGCGCCAGCGCAACAGCACCAGCTCGGAGCTGAACCCCGGGCCCATCGCGACCATCAGCCCGGGGCCGCCGCCGGGCGGCGGCTTGGCGATGGTGTCACGCAGGATGTGCAGCACCGAGGCCGACGACAGGTTCGCGATCTCACCCAGCGAGCGCCAGGTCAGCTCGAGGGCATCGGGTGGCAGCTCGAGGCTCCCGGCGATCGCGTTGATGACCTTGGGACCGCCGGGATGGGCCACCCAGGCGCCGATGTCGTCCTTGGTCAGGCCGTGGGCGCCCAGTAACCGGCTGACGTCGTCGGCCAGGTAGCGGTCGATGAAGTCGGTCAGCTCCGGGGACATCACCAGGTGCAACCCGGCCGGGCTCACGTTCCAGGCCATGATGTGCAGCGACTCGGGATACAGGCGGCTCCGGGAGTCGACGATGTCGGGCCCGTTCGGACTCAGCCGGTCGGCGCGACGGTCGCCGACCGCGACCACGGCGGCGGCCCCGTCGCCGAACATGGCGGTGCCGACCAGGCCCGACACGGTGGGCTTGACCGCCGGGAAGGTGAGCGAGCACAGCTCGACCGACACCAGGGCCGCGACGCCGTCCGGTGCGCCGCGCAGATAGTCGTGCAACCGGCCCACGCCCGCCGCCCCGGCCGCACAGCCCAACCCGAAAAGCGGCACCCGACGCACGTCCGGGCGCAGTCCCAGCCGACCGGCGATCCGCGCGTCCAGCGACGGCACCGCAACGCCGGTCACCGTCGTGGTGGCGATCATGTCGATGTCCTGCGGTCGCAGGCCGGCCTCGTCGAGCGCGCCCAGCAGCGCTTCGCAACCGAGTTCGACGGCGTGTTCGATGAAGATCTCGTTGGCCTCACCGAAATCGGTCAGCGACGGGTAACGCTCCAGCGGCAGGACCAGGTGACGGCTGTTGACCTTGGCGGCGGCGTGCAGCCGGCGCACAACTCCCTCGTGCTCCTTGAGTGCCGGGAATTCGACAAGCTGGTCGGTGATTTCGGCCTGGCTGTAACGATGCGGCGGCAACGCTCCGAACACACCCGCGATGACGCTCATGCCCAACCCTCTTGCTTGGATCCCAGCTTGACTGGGACTTTCGCCGATCCCCGAAGCTTATGCGGTTCGCGGTATTCCGGCAAAAGATTGACGTATTCGACGTGTGTGTAATTGATTTGGCGTTTCATCGTGTGGCGTCCTCGTCGTCACCCGAATTCAGCGCCATCGCGATCAACGCGTCCGGGGTCAGGGAATCGATCTCGTCACCGCTGATGAGCGGTTCGGCGACAACGTCTTCCGGCTTACCGGCGAGCAGCAGAAGCTTGTCGAGCAATCCGGTTCTGCGGAGCTCGGCGACCGGGATGCTGCGCAGCGCAGACCACAGCTTGTCGTCGTCGGATTCGTCGCCGTCCCCGCGGAACAGTTGCTGCCGCAGATGATCGGCCAGCGCCGCGGGCGTGGGATAGTCGAAGATCAGGGTCCGCGACAGAGCCAGGCCGGTCGCGGTGGTCAGCCGGTTGCGCAGTTCGACGCCGGTCAGCGAGTCGAACCCGAGGTCGGCGAAGGCCCGGTCGCGGTCGATGGCCCGGCCATCGGGGTGTCCCGAGACGGCGGCGACATGCTCGCAGACCAGTTCGACCAGCCGCCTCCGCTGGTCCGCCTGCGGCAGGGCGTGCAACCGCTCGGTCAGGTCCGGGGACCGACTCACCTTGGCCGGCAGCGCATCCCGATTATCCCCCAGCCAGAACCGTTGTCGCGCAAACCCGTACGTCGGCAGGTCGACCCGGCGGCCCCCCGCGCCGGCCAGCACGCCCGGCCAGCCGACGCCGACACCGGCGGTGAACAGCCGGCCGGCCGCGTGCAGCAGCGACTCGATCTCGGGACCGTCCTTGGGCATGGTCACCACCGAGATCGGCCGCTCGGTGGTCAGCGACTGGTCCACCGCCGGGCTCAGCCCACCGCCCGGGCCCATCTCGGCGAACGCCGTCACCCCCAACGCCTCGGCGGCGCGCACGCCGTCGAGGAAACGCACCGGCCGGCGCACATGTTCGACCCAGTACCGCACGGATCCGTATCCGGGGGCGGTGGGCTCTCCGAACACGTTGGAGATCAGGCAGATTCGGGGTTGTCGCGGTTCGACGCCGGAGATCCGATGCGCGAACTCGTCGAGCATCGGTTCCATCAACGGCGAGTGGAAAGCGTGCGAGACCGCCAACCGGTGCGTCCGCCGGCCGGTGCCCGCCAGGCGGTCGGCGACCGCGGCAACCGCGTCCCGCCCACCGGAGAGCACCACCGCGTTCGGTCCGTTGACCGCGGCGATGCTGACGTCCGCGCCCAGCATCGGGGTCACCTCCGCCTCGCCGGCGCTCACCGCCACCATGACCCCGCCCGCCGGCAGCCGGGCCATCAATTCGCCGCGGGCCGCCACGACGCGCGCCGCGTCGACCAGCGACAGCGCGCCCGCCACACACGCCGCCGCGATCTCCCCCACCGAATGGCCCAGCACCACATCGGGTGTCACCCCCCACGACCGCCACAGGGCGGCGAGGGCCACCTCGAGAACGAAAAGCGCCGGCTGCGCGAACTCGGTGTCCTGCAACGACTCCGCATCGCCGCCCCACATCACCTCGCGCAACGGCACCCGCAGGTGGGTGTCCATCGCGGCGGCGGCCTCGTCGAACGCGCGGGCGAACGCCGGAAACCGGTGATGGAGCCCGCGGCCCATCCCCGGCCATTGCGAGCCTTGGCCGGGGAACACGAAGGCCGTCCTGACCGCCGGCCCGGCGTGGCCGACCACCAGCCCGGGGGCCGGCTCCCCGGCGGCCAAGGCCGCCAGGTCGCGGGTCAGCGCCTCGCGATCGTGACCCACCAGCACCGCCCGATGGTCGAACACCGAACGCGTCGTCGCCAGCGACCACGCCACGTCGGGCGCGGTCGCCTCCGAGTCCGCCAGCCATTCCGTGAGCCGCCGCGCCTGGCTGGCCAGGGCGCGCCCGGAGCGGCCCGACAGCACCCACGCGACCGGCCCGTCGGGCACCCCCGCGGGGGTATCCGGTTGCGCGGGGGCCTGTTCCACGACGACGTGCGCGTTCGTGCCGCCCATGCCGAACGACGACACCCCGGCGCGGCGCGCGCGCTCCGTGCTCGGCCACGGCTGCGCGGCGGTGGTGACCCGCAGCCCCAGGCGATCGAGGTCGGGATTCGCCCCGGCGTGGTTGAGGCTCGGCGGAATCACCGAATGGCGCACGGCCAGCACGGCCTTGAGCAGGCCAGCGATGCCCGCGGCGGCGCCGGCGTGGCCGATGTTGGTCTTCACCGATCCCACGTCCAGCGGACGGCCGCGCCCGCCGAACACCTCACCCAGCGCCTGTGTTTCCGCCGCGTCGCCGACCCTCGTCCCGGTGCCGTGCGCCTCGACGTAGTCGATGTCGCCGCTGCCCAGGCCGGCGGCGGCAAGCGCCCGCCGGATCACGTCGGCCTCGGCGGAGACCGAGGGCACCGTCTGGCCCGCGGCGCTGTGCCCGGCGTTGCCCACGGCGCTGCCCCGGATGACGGCATGGATGCGGTCCCCGTCGCGCAGGGCCGCCGGCAACGGCTTGAGCAGCACCAGGCCGCCGCCCTCTCCACGGACGTAGCCGTCCGCGCGCGGATCGAACGCGTAGGTGTGACCCGATGTCGACAGCGCCCCGAATTCGCGCTCCAGCATTGCCGTTTCGTCGGCCAGGTTGAGATGGACGCCGCCGGCCAGCGCCAGCGTCGATTCGCCGGAACGCAGGCCCTCGCAGGCGAGGTGCACCGCGGTCAGCGAAGAGGATTGCCCGGAATCGACGGTCATGCTGGGCCCGTGCAACCCGAGGGCGTAGGAGACCCTGTTGGCGATCATTCCCCGGCTGATGCCGGCGAACGAGTGGTGGTCGAGGTTGTCGGCGATGTCGCGCAGCGTGAGGACCGCGTAATCGTCGGCCATCGCCCCGATGTACACCGAAACAGACTCAGCGCGAATGGTTTCCGGCACCACGAACGCGTCTTCGAAGGTCTCCCAAGCCAGTTCGAGGACCAATCGTTGGCGCGGGTCCATCGCGCACGCCTCGCGCGGCGAGAGGTGGAAGAAATCGGCGTCGAACTCCGCGACGTCGCCGGGCAGCCGCGTCGCTTCCCGGCCGTCGCGCAGCACGCCCCAGAAGTCGCGTGGGTTCTGCGCGCCCGGGAATCGGCACGCGAGGCCGATGATGGCGACGTCGGTCATGTTAGGGGCCGCCCTCTTCGTCGAGGATGGCGAAGAGCTGGCTCTCGGTGGCGGTGGCGATGTCGTCGTCGAACGGGTCGTCGGGGTGGTCGGGATACGGGGCGGGCGCGGGGCCGGTCAGGCCGGCCAGCAGGCCCTCCAGCCGGGTGGCGAGCTGCGCCTTGTCGCCGGGGCTGAAGTCGGATCGGCCGAGCAGCGCCTGCATCTCGCGGATCACGTCGTTGAAGCGGGCCATGCGATCGGGCGGCTCACCGCTCGGCCCGGTGGACAGCTGAGCGTCGAGATGCTCGGCCAGCGCCGCCGGCGTCGGGTGATCGAAGATCAGCGTCGGCGAAAGGGTCAGCCCGGTCGCGATTTTCAGCCTGTTCCGCAGCTCCACGGCGGTCAGCGAGTCGAAGCCGAGATCGGCGAAGGCTTGCTCGGCGCCGACGTCCGCGGTGTTGTGACCCAACACCGTGGCGGCATTGCCGCTCACCAGCTCCACCAGCTCACGGCGCCGCTGCTCGGGGGCCAGTCCCTCCAGCCGCGCCCGCAGACCAGTCAACGACACCATGTCGGTCGGGTCGAGGATCCGCCGCACCGGCCGAGATGCCAACTGGCTCAACAACGGCGGCAGCGCGGCGCCGGCGTGCGCCAGCGCGGCGGTGTCGAGCCGGGTGGCCACCACGACAGGGGGCTCGGCCAGCAGCGCGGCGTCCAGCAGGTCCAGCGCTTGGCGGGTGGACAGCGCGGCGAGCCCGGCGCGGCTCATCCGCGCCTTGTCGCGGTCGCCGAGGTGCTGCGTCATGGCCGAGGCCTGCTCCCACATCCCCCAGGCGATGGACAGGCCGGGCAACCGGTGGGCCCGGCGGTAGGCCACCAGGCCGTCGAGGAAGCTGTTGGCCGCCGCGTAGTTGCCCTGGCCCGGCGCGCCGACGATTCCCGCCATCGACGAAAACACCACGAACGCCGCCAGATCCAGCCCCCGGGTCAGCTCGTGCAGGTGCCACGCGCCGTCGACTTTGGACCGCAACACCGTGTCGATGCGCTCCGGCGTCAGCGACGCGATCACCGCGTCGTCCAGCACGCCCGCGGCATGGAACACCCCGCGCAGCGGGAGGTGCGCCGGTACCTGCGCCAACGCCCGCGCCAGGGCGTCCCGGTCGCCGACATCGCAGGCCACCACCGACACCTGCGCCCCGGCGCCGCGCAGCTCGGCGACCAGCTCGGGCAGGCCGTCGGCCCCCTCCCCGCTGCGG
>NZ_LZJG01000250.1:0-33079 GCF_001667785.1 Mycobacterium sp. E3247
GGTGCGGTTCCTGCAGCTGCAGCACCGCCGGGCCGAGCGTGAGGTCGCCCCCGGCGAATACCGGCCCGTCGACCAGCTGACGACCGCGGGCGGGTCGTGGCTCAGCTGGGACGAGGCGGTCGAATGCGAAAGGCCCTTCGGCCCTGTCGCGCTGGACGGCGGGCCGTGGACACTGTCGGTGACGGCGGATGCGGGCACCGACATCGAATTCCTCGAGGGCGGTCGCCTGGTGCGCCAACGACGGGAGGTACGTGGCGTGCTGACGGTCGCCGGCGAGGCGGACGGCGACCTGTGCCGGGTGTCGGTGCGGCTCAGCAACGTCGGCGACGCCGCGGTAGACAAGAACGACGCGATCGCCCGGTCCATGATCGGCACACACCTCATCGCCGAACTCGAGGAGGGCCAGTTCGTCTCGCTGCTCGAGCCGCCCCCGTCGGCGGTCGCCGCGGTGTCCCGGTGCGCCCAGCATCGCTGCTTCCCGGTGCTGGCCGGCCCACCCGGTGCCCGGGACCTGCTGCTGATCTCGCCGATCATCCTCTACGACCACCCCGAGGTCGCCGAACAGAGCGACACCGCCCTGTATGACTGCACGGAGATCGACGAGATCCTCACCCTGCGGGTGATGACCATGACCGACGAGGAGAAGGCACAGGCCCGGGCCACGGATCCGCGAGCGGCGCGAATCATCGACGCGTGTGACGCCATGTCCCCCGAGGCGATGGCGCGCCTGCACGGCGTGCTGCGCGATCCGGTCTCGGGTCTGGTCCCGCAGCTCCCCGAGGGCGTCGACTGGTGGGATCCGCTGGCCGACAACGCCGTTCGGCCGGAAATCGATGCGGTGCTGGTGAACGGGACCCGGGTGGCGCGCGGCAGCCGGGTCCGGCTGCGGCCGCGGCGCAACGCCGACGCGCAGGACATCTTCGTCGCCGGCAAGACCGCCCGCGTGACCTCGGTGCACTCCGACGTCGAGGGCAACATGCATGTCGCGGTCGTCGTCGACGACGACCCCGCCGCCGACCTGCACGACTGGTACGGCCGTTACCTCTACTTCTCCCCCGACGAAATCGAGCCCCTGGAAGCTCACCGCAGCCCCGCAAACTCGTGAAAGGAGTTCTCTGATGGAAATCCTCGGCTGGATATTCCTCGCTATCATCGCGTTGGTGCTCGTGATCGGACTGGCGCTGGGGGTGGTATCCATCCCCGATGCCCGCCGCTACCTCAAGCTGAGGCGGATGTAACTTGCTCGGACGGCGGAGATGACAGCGCGCATCCTGGTAGCGGGCATCGGCAACATTTTCCTGGGCGACGACGGGTTCGGATCGGAGGTGATCCGCAACGCGGAGATCCCGCGGGACGATCCCAGCGTTCGCGTCACCGACTACGGCATCAGCGGCATGCACCTGGCCTACGACCTGCTCGACGAATGGGACACTCTGGTGCTGATCGACGCGGTGCCCAACCGCGGCAACCCCGGAGCGTTGCACGTCTTCCAGGCCGACCATGAATCGGATTCGGCTGCAACGGGTTTCGACGGTCACAGCATGGATCCGGCCGCGGTGTTCGCCAGCTTGCGGGCACTGGGCGGCACCCCGCCCTACACCGTCGTCGTCGGATGCGAGGCGGGCAGCGTCGAGGAGGGCATCGGCCTCACCGAGCCCGTGGCCAGGGCGGTTCCCCGCGCCGCACGGGCCGTCGAGGAGATCGTCGCGGCGTTGCACGCGCGCCCGGCCGCCGCCCCCGAAGGGACCGCTGAGCCATGTGTTTAGGGATTCCCGGTCAAGTGATCCGGATGCTGGACGGCTTCGAAGGGCAGCTCGCGTTGGTGGACGTCACCGGCGAGCAGCGGCGGGTCAACGTCGGCATGCTGCCGGAAGAGACATTCAAACCCGGCGACTGGATCATCATCCACATGGGCTTCGCCATCGAAAAGACCGACCGCGCGGGCGCCGAGCAGGCGATGGCCGGTCTCGAGCTGATGGGGCGGGGCCGTGCCGACGGGACTGACTTCTCGAAGGGCGGCTGACATGACCCAGTCCCCCCTGCTGCTGCGGCATGACCCCGCTTCCCGGGTTCGGCAGCGCTTCACCGTGACCGGTGTTGTGCAGGGGGTTGGCTTCCGGCCCTTCGTGCACCGGATCGCGACCGAGCTCGGCCTGTCCGGCTTCGTCGGCAACGACTCCGGCGCCGTGTTCGTCGAGGTGCAGGGCGAACCCGCGCGCGTGGCCGAATTCGGCCGGCGCCTGCGCGCCGACGCGCCGCCGCTGGCCCGGATCAGCCACGTCAACGTCGACGAACTTTCCGCCGACGCCGGCTGCGGATGCGGGTTCTCGATCGTGGACAGCCGGGCGGTCCCCGGCGCCACGACACCGATCCCGCCCGACATCGCGGTGTGCGACGACTGCGTCGCCGAGCTCTTCGACCCGCGCGACCGCCGCTACCGCCACCCCTTCGTCACCTGCACCAACTGCGGGCCGAGGTTCACCATCATCCGTGAACTGCCCTACGATCGCCCGGCCACCACCATGTCGGGGTTCGACATGTGTGAACGCTGCGCCGCCGAATACCACAACCCGGCGGATCGCCGGTTCCACGCGCAGCCGATCGCCTGCCCCGACTGCGGGCCGTCCCTGTGGTTCTCCTCGGCGGCCGGGCGGATCGACGGGGCGGACGCCGCGCTGGCGGCCACCCAGCGCGCGCTGGCCGCAGGCGCGGTGGTCGCCATCAAGGGCGTCGGCGGCTACCACCTGGCCTGCAGCGTCAGCGACGGTGCGGCGGTCGACGCGCTGCGCACCCGAAAGGCCCGCGGCGCCAAGCCGTTCGCCATGCTGGTCCGCGACCTCAAGGTGGCGCGCCGCTACGCCCACGTCGACGACACCGAGGCCGCGGCGCTGCTGAGTCCCGCCCGCCCGATCGTGCTGCTGCGGCGCCGGCCCGGTGAGGACGGCGCGCCGGTCGCCCACGGCGTCGCGCCCGGCAGCCCGTTGCTCGGCCTGATGCTGCCGTACGCCCCCATCCATCACCTGCTGCTGGCGCCCGTCCCCGGCGCGGCCGGCGAGCCCCCCGCCGCGCTGGTGCTCACCAGCGCCAACCGATCCGACGAGCCGATCTGCTTCACCGATGACGATGCCGCACAACGGCTTCCGGCGCTCTGCGACGCGGTCCTGGACCACGACCGCCCGATCCACGTCCCGTGCGACGACTCGGTGGTGCGCATCATCAAAGACGGCGGGCGCGACGCCGAGCTGCCGATCCGCCGGTCCCGCGGGTACGCCCCGCTGCCGATAGACCTGAACGTGGCGGGCCCGCCGGTGCTGGCCGTCGGCGGGGAGTTGAAGAACACGTTCTGCCTCACCGACGGCGCGCGCGCCTACCTGTCGGGGCACATCGGTGACATGTCCACCTGGGAGACGCTGCGCGCATTCGAGCGGGCGGTGCACCAGCTCAACGAAATACGCGGCGAGCCCGCCCGATTGGCCGCCGACCTGCATCCGGGGTACCACACCCGAAGCTGGGCGGAGCGCCACGCGGACGGCCGGCCGCTGGACCTGGTTCAGCACCATCACGCGCACGTCGTGTCGCTGCTGGCCGAGCACGGACGCATCGGCGAACCGGTCATCGGGGTCTCCTTCGACGGCACCGGTTACGGATGCGACCAGAGCGTGTGGGGCGGTGAGATTCTCCGGCTCGGCGGCGACAGCCACCGATTCGTCCGGGCCGGCCACCTGCTGGCGGTGCCACTGCCCGGCGGTGACGCGGCGGTCCGCAGCCCGTGGCGGATGGCGTTGTCGCAGCTGTGGTCGGCCGGCATCGACTGGACCGCCGACCTGGCCCCCGTCGCGGCGGCGACCCGCGATGAATTGCGCGTCACCCGTGCCCAATTGGAGACGGGGACGGGCTGCGTGCCGTGTTCGAGCATGGGCCGCCTGTTCGACGCGGTCGCCTCGCTGCTCGGGGTGCGCCACCGCATCGACTACGAAGGCCAGGCCGCCATCGAGCTGGAGGCGCTGGCGGAGTCGGCCGCCGGCAAGGCCGGGCCGTCGCTGCCGCTCATGGTGCGCGCCGACGGGGTGATCGACCCCGCCCCCATGGTGCAGACGCTGGTGTCGGCGCTCTACGCCGGCGCACCAGCTGCGGTGCTGGCCGCGACGTTCCACGAGGCCGTCGCGGACGCCGTCGCCAAGGTGGTCGCTCAGGTCGCCGGGCCCACCCGGCTGGTGGGCCTCACCGGAGGGGTATTCCAGAACGTGTTGTTGCTGAACGCATGTCGTCAGCGGTTGCAGCGGGCGGGATTCGAGGTGCTGACCCACCGAACGGTGCCGCCGAACGACGGCGGGCTGGCGCTGGGTCAGGCCGCGATCTCCATGCTGACCGCGTCGAGGGGGACCGACTCATGACCACCACAGCCATCGATCGCGGCCTGGGCGCCGAATTGGCCGAGGACCTGGCCGGCACCGCGTTCACGCTCGCCAAGCGCTTCGCCGCCGGCGCCACCATGTGGTCCATCGCGCCGTCGTGGGAGCCGCATGCGCAGCACATCGCGGTCGAGTTCGTCCACCCGGTGATCATGGGCAAGCGGGCCCTGCCCGCGGTGGCGCTGACCGGACCCGACCTGGTGGATCTGGTCCGGGTGTCCGTGCGGCCGGGTGACATCGTGGTCGCGGTGTCCGGCGCGGACGACGCGCAGGTCCGCTCGGTGATGCGGCGCGCCCCCGCATGGGGCGCCACCACGATCTGGATCGGCAGCGGCGCACGCCCCGCGCCGGGCACGGCCGATCACGTGCTGTGGCTGGACGACCCCGACCCGCGCGTACCCGCGACGGGAGGTTTCGTGCTGTTCTATCACCTGCTGTGGGAACTGACCCACGTGTGTTTCGAGCACCCCGGCCTGCTCAAACCCGAATGCTCCGAGTCGGTTTGCGTCACCTGCAGCGACGAGGGACGCCCGGCAGAGGCGGTGACGGCGTCGGCCGACGGGCACGCCACGGTCCGCACCGCGCGCGGCACCGAGAACGTGGTGACCACGCTGATCGACCCGGTGGCCGCCGGGGACCTCATTCTGGTGCACGCGGGCATGGCGATCGGCAGACTGGAAGACGAGGAGGGCGCCCGATGAGCCCGGAACACCGCGACGAACCGACCAACTTCCTGTACCCGTTCATCGACGCGCAGGAAGACGATGCCGGGTCGCTGCTGGCCGACCTGGCCGCGTCCGCGCAGGCTAAGGCGGCCGCGAGCCTGGCGCTGCGGCGCTCGACGCTGCAGGCCAACGCCGCACTGCTGGGTCAGGCCGCCGCGGAAGTGGCGCGCCGCTTCGCGGCGGGCGGACGCATGTTCACCTTCGGAAACGGCGGCAGCTGCACGGATTCCACCACCCTGGCGAGGCTGTTCGCCCGGCCGCCGGTCGGCAAGCCCGAAAAATCCCTGCCCGCGTGGCCGTTGACCACCGACCAGGCCATCCTGACCGCCCTGGGCAACGACGTCGGATTCGAATTGGTGTTCGCCCGACAGCTGATCGCCCGCGCCGCCGGCGGTGACATCGCGATCGCCATGTCCACCAGCGGCGGCTCACCCAACCTGCTCGCCGCGCTGGCCGAGGCCCGCCAACGCGGCCTGTACACCATCGGATTCGCCGGCTATGACGGTGGCGCGTTCGCGAACAACCCGAATGTGGACGCCTGCTTCGTCGTTCGCTCGCAAAGCGTGCACCGGATACAGGAATCGCAGACGCTGCTGGGCTATCAGCTGTGGCTGAGCGTGCACCAACAGCTGGGCGGCGAGCAGGGTCTGGGGGCGGCATGAACAAGCCGGTGGGTGATTACCTTTCGTCGGGGCCGCGGTTCGCCGAGGGTGAGGTGATCGAGCGGATCGAATCGTTCCGCAGGCGCCGCCCGCGCCTGCTCGACGACCACGTGACGCTGGCGCACGGGGCCGGGGGCAAGGCCTCGGCGGCGCTGGTGGACGCGGTCTTCGTGGAGGCGTTTCGCAACCCGCTGCTGGAATCGCTCGGTGACAGCGCGGTACTGCCGCTACCGGGCGGCGAGCGCGTGGCGATGTCGACCGATTCGTTCGTGGTGCAGCCCAGGCGCTTTCCCGGCGGTTCCATCGGCTCGCTCGCCGTGCACGGCACCTGCAACGACCTCGCAATGGCCGGTGCCGTGCCGTCGTGGATCTCCGCGGCGTTCGTGCTCGAAGAGGGCTTCCCCATCGCCGAGTTGAAGGAGATCGTCGCCGACATGGCGGCGGCGGCCGCCGAAGCCGGCGTGCGGATCGTCACCGGCGACACCAAGGTGGTGCCCAAGGGCGCCGTCGACGGGGTGTTCGTCACCACCGCCGGGACCGGCGTCATCCCCGCGGGACGCGCGCTGTCCGCGGCGGCGGTGCGGCCCGGGGACAAGCTGCTGTTGTCGGGATCGATGGGCGATCACGGCATGGCGGTGATGCTGGCGCGGGGCGACCTGGCCATCGAGGCCGACATCGCTTCGGACACCGCTTCGGTCAGCCCGCTGGTGGAGCTGTTGATGGCGGCCGCGCCGTCGACCCGCTGGATGCGCGACGCGACGAGGGGCGGGGTGGGCACGGTCTGCAACGAACTGGCCCAGGCCTGCGGCCTGGGGGTGCTGCTCGAAGAGGAGCGACTTCCGGTGGCGCCCATGGTGAACGGCGCGTGCGAGCTGCTCGGCATCGACCCGCTCTACGTCGCCAACGAGGGCAAGTTCGTCGCCGTCGTCGCGCCCGAGGAGGCGACGGCCGGGCTTGGCGCGCTGCGGTCGCATCCGCTGGGTGCCGATGCTGCCGAGGTCGGGGAAATCGTCACCGAACCGGCCGAAAGCGTGGTGCTGCGAACGGGATTCGGTGGAACGCGGATCGTCGACATGCTGGTCGGTGACCCGCTGCCCCGGATCTGCTGAGCTTTGCTGAAAGGAGATACCGGATATGTGTCTTGGGATTCCGGGCCGGATCGTCGAGATCACCGATCCCGCCAACTATTTGGCGAAGGTCGACGTCAGCGGCGTGCAGCGCACCATCAGCGTCCGGCTGCTCGAGGACGACATGCCCGAGCCGGACGACTGGGTCCTGGTGCACGTCGGGTTCGCGATGGCCAAGATCGACGAGACCGAGGCGCTGCTCACCCTGGCCGCCGTCAAGAAACTCGGCGACGCCTACGACACCGAGATCCAGGCTTTCGACTCGTCGGCCATCATCTAGTCCGACGACGATGCGGTCCGGTAACGGACCGAGGAGGAATCGGGCCATCATCTAGGAAGGCGCACAATGAAATTCGTTGACGAGTTCCGTGACCCGGCCGCGGCGCGCAGGCTGCTGGGCGCCATCGGGCGCCTGGCCGGCACCGACTCCCCCGGCGGGGAGCAGTTCAAGTTCATGGAGGTATGCGGCGGGCACACGCACACCATCTACCGGCACGGCATCGAACACCTGCTGCCCGACAACGTCGAACTGGTGCACGGCCCCGGGTGTCCGGTCTGCGTGATCCCGATGGGCCGCATCGACGACGCGATGTGGCTGGCGGGCCAGCCCGACGTGATCTTCACCTGCTTCGGCGACATGATGCGGGTGCCCGGGTCGAAAGGCAGCCTGCTGGACGCCAAGGCGCGCGGGGCCGACGTCCGGTTCGTCTACTCCCCGCTGGACGCGCTGAAGATCGCGCTCGACAACCCCGACAAGCACGTGGTGTTCTTCGCCATCGGTTTCGAGACCACCGCGCCGTCGACGGCGGTGACACTGGTCCGGGCGCGCGAGCAGGGGCTGACCAACTTCAGCGTGTTCTGCAACCACGTGATGATCGTGCCGCCGATCAAAGCCATCCTGGAGTCTCCGGACCTGCGGCTCTCGGGGTTCATCGGCCCCGGGCACGTCTCGACGGTGGTGGGCAACCGGCCCTATCGGTTCGTGCCGGAGGTGTACCGAAAGCCGTTGGTAGTGGCCGGTTTCGAGCCACTCGACATTTTGGCCGCGGTCGCGATGCTGCTCACCCAGATCCGCGAGGGTCGCTGCGAGGTGGAAAACCAGTACAAGCGGGTGGTGCCCGAACGCGGCAATCCGGCCGCCCTGGCGTTGATGGGCAAAGTGTTTGCCCTGCGCCCCCACTTCGAATGGCGCGGCCTGGGCTTCATCTCCCAGAGTGCGCTGCGGCTGCACGACGACTTCGCGGAGTTCGACGCGGAGCTGCGGTTCTCGATGCCGGGGGTGCGTGTGGCCGACCCCAAGGCATGCCAGTGCGGCGAGGTGCTCAAGGGCGTGCTCAAGCCTTGGGAGTGCAAGGTTTTCGGCACCGCGTGCACCCCGGAGACCCCGATCGGCACCTGCATGGTGTCCCCCGAGGGCGCCTGCGCCGCCTACTACAACTTCGGGCGCATGCACCGTGACGCCGTCAAGCTGGTGGGGCGCGCTTGACCGGTGACCCCAGCGGCTCGCAGCGCGGTGTGGAGATGTTCGCGCGCTACGCCTATGCGCCCAACGCGCTGGGTTACTGTGGTCCCCCGCTGGGCGCCACCCTGCGCGACGGCTCGGCCGACGAGGTGCGTGCGGCCGCGACGCGGTTCTCCGGGGCGTGGCCGTACCTGCGGGTGCTGTCGGCGCTGACCGGCATCGCCGACCCGCTGGATCATCGCCTCGTCGAGGCGTACTGGCTGGGCGGCGGCGTGGGCGCCGACCTGGACCCGCGGGACTTCTTCGAGGCGTTGCTGGGAATCATCGGCCCGCAGGCGGGCCGCTACTGGTCACATCTGACGCCGGACCTGGCCCGCGAGGCCGCCGCCAACCACTGCTTCCACGTGTTCGGCGTGTACCCGTGGACGCGGTTCCTGGGTCGCGGCATGGACCAGCACCCCCTGCAGGTGCTCGACAACTGCCGCATCACCTGGGGGACGGTGGTCTCACGCGACCATGACCGGATCGAGGTGCTGCGCCGCACGCTGGCCTTCGACGGCGAGGCGCTGGCGCTGTCCGAACCGTCCTGCGGCGTGTTCGACGTCTGGACCGATGGGTATAGCGCGGTCCCCGACGTGGCCGCCGGCGACGAGATCGCCCTGCACTGGAGCCGGCTGTGCGGCCGGCTGTCGCCGCGGCAGGTCGGCGCACTGGCCGACGGGACCGATCGCCAGCTGCGCCTGACGAGCCGCCGACTGGCGCATGTCTAATTTCGTGCCAGACTGGCCCGATGCCCGGTTCCCTGCGCGACGTGCTGCCCGCCGTCGCCGCACTGCTCGGCGCGCCGGGCGCCGTCGACCGGCTGGGCCTGGCCGACTGGCTCGGCGGAACCGCTGAGCTCGATCGCGTCGCGGTCGTGCTGGTGGACGGGATGGGCTGGCACCTGCTCGGCGACCTCGCCGGCAGCGCCCCGTTGCTCGCCGCGGTGCTCGCCGGGCAAACGGGGCGCCTCACGGAGCTCGCCTGCACGTTCCCGTCGACCACGCCGACGAGCCTGGTTTCCCTGGGCACCGGGGCGCAGCCCGGCGAACACGGGATCCTGGGCTTCACGCTCAACGTTCCCGGCACCGACCGGGTGCTCAATCACATCCTGTGGCGCGACGATCCGCCACACACCCAGTGGCAGCCGCTGCCGACCTGGTTCGGGCGGCTGAACCAGGCCGGTGTGAGGGCGCGCGCCGTGTTGCCGGCCGCGTTCCTGGGCAGCGGGCTGACCGACGCGGCGTATCGCGGCGCCGAATTCCGCCCGGTCCAGCCAACGGACGACAACGCGCAGACAGTGGCAGACGAGCTGCACGCGGCGCCGGGTCTGGTCTACGGGTACACCGCCGCCCTGGACACCGCGGCGCACGCGTTCGGCGTCGGCTCCGGCCAGTGGCACGAGGCGGCGGCCAAGGTGGACGCGCTGCTGACCCGGCTGGTCGAGACGCTGCCCCCGAGGGCGGCGCTGCTGGTGACGGCCGACCACGGCGGTTTCAACGTGCCGCCGGACGCCCGGGTCGACCTTGCCGCCGACGCGCGGCTGGCCGCGGGAGTCCGCGTGGTCGCGGGCGAACCGCGGGTGCGCTACCTGCACACCGAGCCGGGCGCCGCGGCTGACGTTCAGGCCGCCTGGAGTGAGGTACTCGAGGGCAGGGCGCACGTCTACAGCCGCGAGCAGGCCGTGGCCACCGGAATGTTCGGGCCGGTCAGCCCGGTACATCTGGCGCGGATCGGCGACGTCGTCGCCGTCTGCACCGGCGATGCCGCCATCCTGGCCACCGGGCACGAACCGCCGGAAACGGCCCGGCTCATCGGCTTTCACGGCGCGGCGACACCCGTCGAAATGGCCATCCCGCTCATTGCCTTCAAATCCCCTGCCGCGTAGCGCGACCGGCAAAGCGGTGACCGTTGACACACACCGGACTTTGATCGTTTTCACAGGCGGCTTGCCTTGCCGTCCAAGCCTCGCGTTGTAGGTTCGGGCCACTGTGACAGTCGGAGGCACCCGTCGGGTTTCGCGTTGGCGGTCAGCCATCGCGATCGTTGTGGCGCTCGGACTGTTCGGCGCGGTCACCGCGGGCTGGGCGTCGTGTGGGACCGCGGTGGCCGGTGTGGGGCTTCCGCAGGCGGCGGCGCAGCACCAGCAGACCGTGCAGGCCGGCGCGAACACGGCGCCGGCGCGGGCGGACCGCGTCAACCCTGTCGCGCCGCGCTTTTCGTCCGGCTCCACGCCGGCACATCACAAGACCATCAAGAACGCGTGGATGACGCGGGACCGGCCGCCGACGTGGGAGCGCTCGTCACTCCCGTCGATCGGCTCGCCGTTGCCGGATTCGTTCGCGGCCGCGGCATTTCGGTTGTCCGGCCCACCCTCCCGTGATCCCCGGGCGGTTCCCCGTGACCGGGACCTGTTGACGCGGCTCTGCATCGCCCGTTGCTGAGGGATCAGTCGCCCGCGGCGGCCGCCGTCGTTGCACCGCCGCGGGTGCGGTGAGGCCGTAACCCTTCGGCCTACGTCCCAACAGAAGAGTCCACTGTGCTCGCAACGGCCCCAACGGGCCCATACCGCCGTCGTTAGGCAGAGACAACCATGAACTTCACCACGCTCCCGCCCGACATCATCTCCGGGCAAATGCATGACGGCCCCGGCCCGCAGCCGATGCAGGAAGCCGCGACGGCCTGGGCCCGCCTGGCCACCCGGCTGCACACCGCGGTCGCGGACTACCGGGCGGTCACCTCGAAGCTGCTGGCCGGATGGGAGGGCCCGACGGCCGCTCCCGACGGCGCGGCGCCCTACATCGATTGGCTGAACGCCACCGCGATACGGGCCGAGCAGGCGGCCACCCAGGCCGCGGCGGCGGCGCGGGCCGCCGAAACGGCTGTGGCGGCTACGGTGCCACCGTCGGTGATCGCGGCCAACCGCGCGCTGCGCGGCTCGCTGGCCCTGGCCGACGCGCTGGGACTGGCCGGCCCGGTGATCGCCGACACCGAGGCCGAGTACGAGCGAATGTGGGCCCGGGACGCCCGGGCCATGTACGCCTACGCCGAGGCTTCGGCGCAAGCCGCGGTCCTCACGCCGTTCGCCGCCCCGCCCGACGGCGCGGGCGACGGCACCTGGGCGCTGAAGTCCGCGCCGGAGATGCTGTCGGCCGGCAGGCAGCTGATCTTCACCGCCCCCGCCGCCCTGCGGGCGCTGTCGGAATCACCGCTGGCCACGTTCGACGTCTCCCTGGCGTCGGCGACCTGCCCCCTGTCCAAGCTCAGCTCGCTAACGGCGCCGTCGGGTGTCGCGATCGCCAACCTGAATTCACTCAACAAGGCGGCGGCACTGCGGTGCCTGCTGCCCGACCGGCGTGGTGGCCGCCGCCCGGCCACCACCGTGCGCGCCGGCGGCGGGGCGTCGGTCGGGGCGCTGTCGGTGCCCCGGGCCTGGGCGGCAGCCGCCACGCCGATGGCCGTCTACCGCGGCACGGTCGCCTAACGCCGGGTCAGCCCGCGTACGATCGCGCGGCGTCCACCACGGCGGCGAAGAGGCGCAAGTCGTCCAGGGACTGTTCCGGATGCCATTGCACCGCAAGCACAAACCCGTCGCCGGGCAACTCCAGCGCCTCCACCACGCCGTCGGGATCCCAGGCGCTGACCACCAGGCCCGCACCGACTTCGTCGATCGCCTGATGGTGGTAGCAGGCCGCATCGGTGGACTCGCCCACCAGCGCCGCCAGCCGGCTGCCCGCGGCGGTGCGCACCGGCAACCGGGTGAACACCCCTTGGCCCGCCCGATGCCCGTCGTGACCGATCACGTCGGGCAGGTGCTGGTGCAGGGTGCCGCCGAGAGCGACGTTGAGCACCTGCGCGCCGCGGCAGATGCCCAGCACCGGCAGGCCCCGATCCAGCGCGCCGCGCAGCAGCGCGAGCTCCCAGGCGTCGCGGGCGGCGCGCGGCTCATCGGTGGCCGCATGCGGTTGCTGGCCATAGGCGGCGGGGTCCAGATCGTAGCCGCCGGTAATCACCAGCGCGTGCAGGCTGTCGAGGACCGCGCCCACCGTCTCCGGTTCCGCCGGTTGCGGTGGTAGCAACACCGCGGCCCCGCCGGCCAGGACGATCCCCTGGAAGTAATCGGCCGGCAGGTAGCCCGCGGGCATGTCCCAGATCCCGGTCTGCACCCGCTCCAGGTACGAGGTCAGGCCCACCACCGGGCGCCGAGAGGCGTGCACCATCGCGCATCCCTTCCGATCGATGACCGCCGATCGATGACCGCCGTCAATTCCCGCGCCCCGCCCGACACGTTACCGCCCGGGGGTCATCACCGCCGATCGCGGCGGACGACGCACGCGAGCACCGGTAATCCGCTTGCGCCAGTGGGGGTTCCGTGCACCATGCCGGGGATCACCAGGTGCTGGTGCGCAGCACGATCTCGGCGGCCAACTGTGCGGTCGACTCCTGCACCGTGCGCCTGCCCAGATGCACCACGCGGTATTCGGCGTAGACGTACTGCTGGCTGGCGCGCGCCACCGCCCGCGCGGCCGGGGAGCTGAACAGCACCGTGGTGCCGATCTCCACGGGCGGGCAGTGATCGTCGCGCACGACCCCGTCGCGATCGGCCGCCCGCGGGTGCCCGCGGTCGATCACCACCAGGCCGACGAACCGGCCCAGCTTCGTCGCCGCCAACTCCCAGGCCAGGTCGCCGCCGGCGCGGTCGCCCACCACCACGGCCCACCCGATCCCCAGCGCGTCGAGAATGCCGACCACCGACTTCGGGGTCAGCCGCGGGTCGAGACCGATGACGACCGTGCGAAGCGATGCCGTGTGCAGACGCTCGCATACCGCGTCGTACGCGGCGGGTGCGCGTTCCTCGTCCCCCAGGATGACCACCACGACGCCCTGCTCGGGACCAGCCACCGCGACCGGGACGGGGAACCCGTCGAGCGTGGTCATCATGGAGGGCATCTACGCACGCTACAACCGATCGGCCTGCGCGCGCGAGGATTTGTCGAATTCCATGCGCGCCCAACGGGTTCTGCGTCGCCGCAAATTCGGTTCCCGTGCCCGCACATACCCGTGAATGCCCTACGGCCGCAATTGAGTTGCGATATGCGGTCGGCGCGGCGGCGGACCGTCGAGCAGGCCGAGAACCGCGTCGATATCGAGATGGGCGGCCAGCAAATCGGAGACGGTGTCCACCTGGGCGTCGCGTCGCGCGGCGACGTCGGTGTGGGCGACGACGAACCCGTCGCGGCCGGCCGCGGCCGCGACGCGGGTGAGCCACCCGCGGCGGAAGTCGTCGTTGTCGAGCAGGCCGTGCCAGTGGGTCCCGAAGACCGCCCCCCGCACGAAGCCGCACGGCTCGCCGTCGCGCCCGCCGTCCGCGCCGAACCAGCTCTGTTCGGCGGACCGCGTCACCCGGCCATGATGGATCTCGTAGCCGGCGAGCGGCGGCGGCCACCGGCGCAGAATCTTGGCCTCGCCGAAGGCGATGTCGGCGTCCAACAGCCCCAGCCCGGCGACCTCGCCCGCCCGCGATTCCACGGTGTCGTCGATACGCCGGCACAGCATTTGGAAGCCCCCGCAGATGCCCAGCACCGGCTTGCCGGTTGCGGCGTGCCTGGTGATCGCGTCGGCGAGGCCGCGGTCGCGCAGCCAGGCTAGGTCGGCGACGGTGGACTTGCTCCCGGGGATCACGATCAGGTCGGTGTCGGCCAGGTCGGCCGGGTCGGTGCTCCAGCGCACCAGGACGCCGGGTTCGCAGGCCAGCGCCTCGACGTCGGTCGAGTTGGAGATCCGCGGCAGCCGGATCGCGGCCACCCGCAGCCACTCGCGTCCGTGCGGCGGCGCCGGGGTGCCGACGACGCGGTGCGCCACCACCGACAGCGAGTCCTCGGCGTCCAGCCAGAGCTCGTCGGCGTAGGGCAGCACCCCGTAGGTCGGGCGGCCGGTTATTTCCTGCAGCTGGCGCAGCCCGGGCTCCAGCAGCGCGGGATCCCCGCGGAATTTATTGACGACGAAGCCCGCGATCAGCTCCTGGTCGCCGGGCTCGAGGACCGCGACCGTCCCGAACAGGTGCGCGAGCAGCCCGCCGCGGTCGATGTCACCGACCAGGATCACCGGCAGGTTCGCCGCCCTGGCCAGGCCCATGTTGGCCAAATCAGTTGCCCGCAGGTTGATTTCGGCCGGCGAGCCGGCGCCCTCACAGATGACCGCGTCGAATTCTTCGCGCAGGCTGGACAATTCGTCTGCGACGATCCGCGCGAGGCGGTCGCGATGCTTCACATAGCTTGCCGCGGTAACCGAATCCGCGACCCTTCCCCGGATCACCAGCTGCGACGTCCGGTCGCTGCCCGGTTTGACCAGGATCGGGTTGAACCGAACGCTGGGCTCCAGCCCCGCCGCCCGCGCCTGCAGCGCCTGGGCCCGGCCGATCTCGCCGCCCTCGACGGTGACCACGGAATTGTTGGACATGTTCTGCGCCTTGAACGGCGCCACCCGAACGCCGCGGCGGGCCAACAGCCGGCACAAGCCCGCGACCACCACCGATTTCCCGGCGTCGGAGCTGGTGCCGGCGACCAGCAGCGCCCCGCTCAAGGGTCCACGGCCGCTTATATCGAGGTGAGGATTTCGACGCCGGTGTCGGTCACCAGCAGGGTGTGCTCGAACTGCGCCGTCCACTTGCGGTCCTTGGTGACCACCGTCCAGCCGTCGTCCCAGATCTCGTAGTCCAGGCCGCCGAGGTTGATCATCGGTTCGATGGTGAACGTCATGCCCGGCTGCATGACCGTCGTGACCGAGGGCTGGTCGTAGTGCAGCACGACCAGGCCGTTGTGGAAGGTGGTCCCGATGCCGTGACCGGTGAAGTCGCGAACGACGTTGTAGCCGAACCGATTCGCGTAGGCCTCGATGACGCGGCCGACGACCGACAGCGCCCGCCCCGGCTTGACGGCGTTGATCGCGCGCATCGTCGCCTCCCGGGTCCGCTCGACCAGCAGCCGGTGTTCCTCGGCGACGTCGCCGGCGAGGAAGGTCGCGTTGGTGTCGCCGTGCACCCCGTCGATGTAGGCGGTCACGTCGATGTTGACGATGTCGCCGTCCTCGATCACCGTCGAGTCGGGGATCCCGTGGCAGATCACCTCGTTGAGCGACGTGCAGCACGACTTCGGAAAGCCCTTGTAGCCCAGGGTGGACGGGTAGGCGCCGTGGTCGATCATGTACTCGTGGGCGATCCGGTCCAGTTCGTCGGTCGTCACCCCGGGCGCCACCGCTTTGCCGGCCTCCTGCAGCGCGCCGGCCGCGATCCGGCCGGCGACCCGCATCTTCTCGATCACCTCGGGGGTCTGCACCCACGGCTCGCTGCCCTCGCGCACGCCTGCCTTCCAGGCGTATTCCGGACGGGGGATGCGGCTGGGCACCGGCAGAGTCGGGGACAACTCTCCGGGGGAAAGCGCGGTGCGGGCGGGCATGCCGACCAGCTTAATCACGCCGCGCGACGCCGGCTCGGCCGAAGCGGCCGCGCAGCAACGAGCGACGCGGTCCCCGGATGGTCACCGAGCCGCACACCACCCGCCCCGTCAGCACGACGTGCGGTCGCCCTTCGCCCGGCGCGTCCTTGCGGCGGTCGCGGGCGCTGCCCACGTAGACCTGGACGTCGTCGATCGACGCGCTGGCGCCATCGGGCAGCCGGATCTCCACCGAGCCGAACCGCATGTCGAGTTCGATGACCACCACCGGGCCCGCAAACCGGGCCCTGGTGAGGTCGAGTTCGATCGATCCCAGCCGCCGGACCAGCGCCAGGCGGGTCGGCACCGTCCACTCCCCGTGCCGTTTGAGTGAGCCGGCCCAGCCGCGCAACTCGACCCGGTCGGCCGCGGACGTGACGATGGCGCCGGGACCGGGCAGGTCGCCGACCAGCCCGTCGAGCTCTCCCCGGGTGCGCGCGTAGGACACCTGCGACGAGCGCTGCTCGAACTCGTCGATATCGATCAGGCCCAGCGCGACGGCGTTGTGCAGCCGCCGCATCGTGCCGTTGCGGTCGGCGTCCGAGACCCGCAACGCGACCATGTCGCCGCCGGTATCCGTCATGCTCGCAATTTACCGCCGAAGCGGCCCCGGGGACCGCGTCAGGCCAGATGGCGCCGCCCCGCTGCGCCCGGCGCAGACGCCGCGCTTGCGAGCGGCGTCAGGCCAGATGGCGCCGCCCCGCTGCGCCCGGCGCAAACGCCGCGCTTGCGAGCGGCGTCAGGCTCGATGGCGCCGCCCCGCTGCGCCCGGCGCAAACGCCGCGCTTGCGAGCGGCGTCAGGCCAGGAAGTCCGGCGGCAGCGACTCGAACATCACCTTGGTCATCCGAACCGCGTATTCCGAGCTGCCGCCCCCGACGATCAGCGACGCGAACGCCAGGTCCCCGCGGTATCCGGCGAACCAGGAATGCGATCCGCCCGGGAACTCGGCCTCACCCGTCTTCCCGTAGACCGCGCCGCAGCCGGCGATCTCCTTGGCGGTCCCATTGGTCACCACCAGCCGCATCATGGGCCGCAGCGCGTCGACCATCTTGGGGCTGATCGGCGTGGTGTCGCCCTGAACCGCGGTGGGCCGGCCCGCGATGAGCTGCGGCGTCGGGGTCTTGCCGGCGGCAACGGTCGCCGCCACCAGGGCCATGCCGAACGGGCTGGCCAGCACCTTGCCCTGGCCGAAGCCGTCCTCGGTGCGCTCGGCGAGGTCCACCGTCGGCGGCACCGACCCGGTCACCGTGGTGATGCCGTCCACCTGATAGTCCAGCCCGATCCCGTACCGGCTGGCGGCCTGCGTCAGGCCCCGGGGCGGCATCCGGCTGCTCAGCTCGGCGAAAGTGGTGTTGCAGGAACTGGCGAACGCCCGCGACATCGGCACCACGCCGAGGTCAAAACCCCCGTAGTTGGGGATGGTGCGGTGCCCGATGTCCAGATGGCCCGGGCAGCCCAGCATCGTGTTGGGGGTGGCCATGTCGCGGTCGACGGCCGCGCCCGCGGTCACCATCTTGAACGTCGACCCTGGCGGGAACAGGCCGGTGGTGGCCACCAGGCCGTCGGCGTCGGCGCCCCCGTTCTGGGCGATCGCCAGGATCTCCCCCGTCGACGGCTTGATCACGACCATCATCGCCTTGCCGCCGCGGGTGTCCACCGCGCGCTGGGCGGCGTTCTGCACCACCCGGTCGAGCGTGATCGAGATCGACGGCGCCGGCGATCCCGGCACCTCGTGCAGGACTTCGACCTCGACACCGTTCTGGTTGACGCTAACCACCCGCCAGCCCGCCTCGCCGTCGAGCTGGTCGACCACGGCCTTCTTCACCTCGGACATGACGGCCGACGCGAAATGCGGGTCGGTGGGCAACATCTCGGGCTGGGGCGTGACCACGACACCGGGCAGCCGGCCGATCGCCGGGAAGACCTTGTCGTTGTCGTCTGGGTGCAGCGTCACCAGGTCCACCTGTTGCGTCGCGGAGCTGGCCTGCTCGGCGAGCAACTGCGGGTCGTTCAGCGCGCCGTTGAAGGGACGCAGGACGTCGACGATCGCGTGCGCCGTCCCGATCAGGGCGGCCCCGGATCCGGCCTGGGTGGCGTCCAACGTGTAGTGGTACAGGTAGCCGGGCACCAGCACGTCGCTGCCCCCGAGCTCGTTGACCGAAGCGCGCCGCGGGGCGTCGGCCCGCAGCGCGAATGTCTGGTGCTCGCCCAGTTTGGGATGCAGGTCGGTGGTGGTCCAACGGACCTCCCAGCGCCCCTCGTCGCGCGCCATCTTCAGCTGGCCGTCGTAGGTCCAGGTGCGGTTCTTGGGCAGGCGCCAGGTGAAGCGGTAGCCGATCGTTCCGGTGTCCTCGGCGTACTTGGCGTTGAGGATCTGCGTGTCGAGATGACTGGCCTGCAGGCCCGCCCACGCCGCGTTGAGCGCCTCGCGGGCCTCGTTGGGGTTGTCGCTGAGTTGCGCGGCCGTGGCGGTGTCGCCGATGGCCAGAGCACTGAAGAACTTCTCGGCCGCCGGCCCCGGGCCGTCGGGCCGCGGCGTGCACCCGGACAGGGCGGCGGCCGCGAGGAGCAATCCGGCCGTCGCGATGACCAGTGGGGTTTTTGTGACCATTGGTACAGATGTTATGAAGGCCGGCTGTTGGCTCGGTGTCGACACACCGAGACGCGATCGTGACGTAACGCGGACACGCGGCTAATCCCGGCGGTCGAGCTTCTGCTTTGCGTCGAGATCGACGTCAGCGTGACGTCTACTCGGCATTTCTCGCGCTGGCGTCGATCTCGGTGCGCGGGGTCGATCCCTGAGCCCGATGGCTTGCGCGTTAGTCCAGCAAGACCGTCGCGAAGGTGCCCACCTCGGCGAAGCCGACACGAGCGTAGGCCGCGCGCGCGACCGTGTTGAAGCTGTTCACGTACAGGCTGGCGGTACGCCCGCTGCCGACGACCACGGCGGCCACCGTCGCGGTGCCTGCGGTACCCAGGCCCAGGCCCCGCCACTCCGGGTGCACCCAGACCCCTTGGATCTGGCCGACGCCCGGCGACTGCGAACCCACCTCGGCCTTGAAGACGACCTGGCCGTGCTCGAAGCGGGCCCAGGCGCGGCCGGCCGCGATCAGGCTCGCCACCCGCCGCCGGTACCCGCGACCGCCGTCACCGATGCGGGGGTCGACGCCCACCTCGCCGATGAACATGTCCACCGCGGCCACCAGATAGGCGTCCAGCTCGTCCGGCCGGACCTGGCGCACGCCGGGGTCGATGTCGCAGTCGGGATGCCTGGACAGCGCCAGCAGCGGCTGGCTGTCGCGCACGTCGCGGGCCGGGCCCCACGCCGACTCGAGCCGCTCCCACATGCGCATCACCAGGTCCGCCCTGCCGACCAGCGAGGAACAGCGGCGCGTTCCGCTCATCGCCTCGTCGGCGAAGGCGTCCATGTCCGCGGGTGTGCCGCGAAGCGGGATCAGGTTGGCGCCGGCGAAGCACAGTGATTCCTCCGCGCCACGCAGGGTCCACAGCTCGCCGCCGATGGAGTTCGGGTCGATGCCGTGGTCGGCCACCCGGGACGCGACCATGCACGACCCGACCGGATCCTCGTCGAACACCCGCCAGACGGCGGCGGCGTCGCGCACCACGGACACCCGTCGCTCACCGACAAGGCGGAACAGGGGCGGAGCCGACATCTGGCGGAACTCTCTGTGCTGCGAACTAAAGGACCGGCACGAGGAATCCGGCCCCCATCAGCTTACGGTCACGATCGGCGAACCGCTGGATGTTGTGTCAGGACCGTGATCGGCGCCCGTCTCGGTGGCCATTGCGGCCGCCAATCGCTGGGCCTCCTCGATCAGCGTCTCGACGATCTGGGATTCCGGCACCGTCTTGATCACTTCGCCGCGAACGAAGATCTGCCCCTTGCCATTTCCCGACGCGACGCCCAGGTCGGCCTCGCGGGCCTCGCCGGGGCCGTTGACCACGCACCCCATCACCGCGACCCGCAGCGGCACGTCGAGCCCGTCCAGGCCGGCGGTGACCTCGTTGGCCAGGGTGTAGACGTCGACCTGCGCGCGACCGCACGACGGGCAGGACACGATCTCCAACCCGCGCGGACGCAGGTTCAGCGACTCGAGGATCTGGATGCCGACCTTGACCTCTTCGACCGGCGGCGCGGACAGCGACACCCGGATGGTGTCGCCGATGCCGCGCGACAGCAGGGCGCCGAACGCGACAGCGGATTTGATGGTGCCCTGGAAGGCCGGGCCGGCCTCGGTGACGCCGAGGTGCAGCGGGTAGTCGCACTGGGCGGCCAGCTGCTCGTAGGCGGCGACCATCACGACGGGGTCGTTGTGCTTGACGCTGATCTTGATGTCGCCGAAGCCGTGCTCCTCGAACAGCGAGGCCTCCCACAGCGCGGACTCCACCAGCGCCTCGGGGGTGGCCTTGCCGTACTTCTCCATGAAGCGCTTGTCCAGCGAGCCCGCGTTGACGCCGATGCGGATAGGGATGCCGGCCGCCGCGGCGGCCTTGGCGACCTCGCCGACCCGGCCGTCGAATTCCTTGATGTTGCCGGGGTTCACCCGCACCGCCGCACACCCCGCGTCGATGGCGGCGAAGATGTACTTCGGCTGGAAGTGGATGTCGGCGATCACCGGGATCTGGCTCTTCTTGGCGATCGCGGCCAGCGCGTCGGCGTCCTCCTGGCGCGGGCAGGCCACCCGCACGATGTCGCAGCCGGCGGCGGTCAGCTCCGCGATCTGCTGCAGCGTCGCGTTGACGTCGTGGGTTTTGGTGGTGCACATCGACTGCACGGAAATCGGATAGTCGCTGCCCACCCCGACGTCGCGGACCATGAGTTGGCGCGTCTTGCGCCGGGGGGCGAGCGTGGGCGCCGGTGCGTCAGGCATGCCCAGGCCAATGGTCACTTTCTGCCTTCTCTCACTTACTGGAAGAGCCTGATCGGATTGACCAGATCAGCGGTCACGGTCAGCAGCATGTAACCGACCACGAACACCAGCACGACGTAGGTGGCGGGCATCAGCTTGAGGTAATTCACCGGCGCGGCCGCGACCATGCCGCGCGCCGACCGGATCAGGTTGCGGATCTTCTCGAACACCGCGATGGCGATGTGGCCGCCGTCGAAGGGCAGCAGCGGGACCAGGTTGATCGCGCCCAGGATGAGGTTCAGCTGGGCCAGGAAGAACCAGAACGCGACCCACAGCCCGTGGTCGACGGTGTCGCCGCCGATGATGCTGGCGCCGACCACGCTCATCGGGGTCTGCGGATCGCGCTGCCCACCGCCGATGGCGTGCACCAGCGCGCCCACCTTGGTCGGGATGGTGACCAGCGCCTTGCCCACCTCGCGGGTGAGGTCGGCGGTGAACGCGAACGTGGCCGGCACCGCGGAGAGCACGCCGTAGTGCGCGGGCGCCAGCTTGACGGCGGCGACGCCGATGGCGCCGACGGTCGAGGGCGCCGCCTGACCGCCCTGCCCGTTGGTCAGGAAACGCTGGGTGGGCGTGACGTCGACGTAGGTGGTGATCGTCTTGCCCCCACGCTCGACGACGATCGGAACGGTGCCGTGCAGCTTGCGGACCGCGGCGGCCATGTCCTCGAACGTGGACACGGGGGTGTCGCCGACCTTGACCACGACGTCGCCGGCGCGGATTCCGGCCAGCGCCGCGGGACCGGGACCGGCGCAGTCCGCGATCTTCCCCGGGGCGACTTCCGGTGCGACACAAGCGGTTTCGCCAATCACAGCCTTGGTCGGCGGGTGCAGGTTGGGCAGGCCCCAGACCAATGCGATCCCATAGATCAGCACCAGGCAGATGACGAAGTTCATGGCCGGACCGGCGAACAGCACCGCGACGCGCTTCCATACGTCCTGCTTGTACATCGCCCGGTCGGTTTCGTCGGGAGCCAGCTCCTCGACCGAGGTCATCCCGGCGATGTCGCAGAAGCCGCCCAGCGGCACGGCCTTGAGGCCGTACTCGGTCTCGCCGCGGCGCGTCGACCACAGCGTGGGCCCGAACCCGACGAAATAGCGGCGCACCTTCATGCCGGTGGCACGGGCGACCCACATGTGACCGCACTCGTGCAGGGCCACCGACACCAGGATGGCGAGGGCGAACAGCACAATGCCGATAACGAACATCATCTCCGCTGCGGGACCTTTCTCACACCATTCCGGAGGCGTTGACGGAAGCCTCGGTGGGCCGTGCGTGCGCGACTCGATCGATTCGGCGTCTGGCCTTCTCCCTAGCCCAGCGCTGCGCGTCCAGTACCTCATCCACGTTAGCGGGTGAAAGCGCCCATTGGTCTGCGGCGTGCAGCACCTCGGCGATGGTTTTCACGATGACGGGGAATCCCACCCGGCCCTCAAGGAACGCCGCGGCCGCTTCTTCGTTGGCCGCGTTGTACACGGCGGTCATACAGCCGCCGGTCTGGCCGGCATACCGGGCCAGCTCGACGGCGGGGAAAACCTCACTGTCCAGCGGTTCGAATTCCCAGCTGGACGCGGTGCTGAAGTCGCAGGACGCGGCCACCCCGGGAACTCGGTTCGGCCAACCCAGGGCCAGCGAGATGGGCAGCTTCATGTCCGGCGGGCTGGCCTGGGCGATGGTCGAGCCGTCCACGAACGTGACCATCGAGTGAACAATCGACTGCGGGTGCACGACGACCTCGATGCGGTCATACGCGATGCCGAACAGCAGGTGCGTTTCGATCAGTTCGAGCCCCTTGTTGACCAGCGAGGCCGAGTTCAGCGTGTTCATCGGCCCCATCGACCAGGTCGGGTGGGCGCCGGCCTGCTCCGGGGTGACACTCTCGAGCTGCGCGGCGGTCCAGCGGCGAAACGGGCCGCCGGAGGCGGTCAGCACCAGCTTGGCCACTTCCTCGGGGGCACCGCCGCGCAGGCACTGGGCCAGCGCGGAGTGTTCGGAGTCGACGGGCACGATCTGGCCCGGGCGCGCCGCGCGCAACACCAGCGGACCACCGGCGACCAGCGACTCCTTGTTGGCCAGCGCCAGCCGGGCGCCCGATTCCAGCGCGGCCAGCGTCGGGCGCAGGCCCAGCGCGCCCACCAGCGCGTTGAGCACGACGTCGGCCTCGGTGTCCTCAACCAGGCGGGTCACCGCGTCGGTACCGCGGTACGGGACGTCGGCGATCTGCGCCGCGCGTTCGTCGGCGACGGCGATGTTGGTGACCCCGGTGTCGGCGCGCTGGTGTAGCAGCGTGTCCAGGTTCGCACCCCCCGCGGCCAGGCCGACCACCTCGAAACGGTCCGGGTGGGCCGCTATCACCTCCAGCGCCTGGGTGCCGATGGAACCGGTGCTGCCCAGCACCAGCACCCGCAGGCGGCCGTCGGATGTCGCGTTAGTCACTCACTCATTGTGCCCGCTCGGTCCCGCGGCGGGTGTGCCAGAATCTCTCCTACCAGCCGATCACGAAAGGGATTCACCGTGGCCAGTACCGAGGTGGAACAGTTCACCGGCGTCGACACCGTCGAGGTGCCGTCGGCGGCGTGGGGTTGGAGCAGGATCAATCACCGCACCTGGCACATCACCGGTCTGGTGATCTTCGGATTCCTGCTGGCGATGCTGCGCGGCAACCACGTCGGCCACGTCGAGAACTGGTTCCTCATCGGGTTCGCCGCGCTGGTGCTCGCCGCTCTGGTCCGCGACCTGTGGGGCCGCCGACGCGGCTGGATCAGGTAGGCGCTACCCGCCGTCGGCGGCCAGCCGTCCGCACGCGGCTGCCTGATCGCCTGCGCTCCAGCTACCCGCCGTCGGCGGCCAGCTGTCCGCACGCGGCGCTGATCTCCCGCCCGCGCGTGTCCCGGACCGTGCACGAAACCCCTTGCGCCCGGACCCGCCGGACGAACTCTCGCTCCACCGGCTTGGGGCTGGCGTCCCACTCACTGCCCGGGGTCGGGTTCAGCGGGATCAGGTTGACGTGCACGAGCGGGCCGAGCGCCCGGTGCAGGCGCTTGCCGAGCAGATCGGCCCGCCACGGCTGGTCGTTGACGTCGCGGATCAACGCGTACTCCACCGACACCCGGCGACCGGTGACGTCGGCGTAGTAGCGGGCGGCGTCGAGCGCCTCGGCGATCTTCCACCGGTTGTTGACCGGCACCAGCGTGTCGCGCAGTTCGTCGTCCGGCGCGTGCAGCGACAGCGCCAGCGTCACCCCGAGCCGCTCGTCGGCCAGTTTGCGGATGGCCGGAGCCAGCCCGACGGTCGACACGGTGACCGAGCGCGCGGAGATGCCGAAGCCGTTCGGCGGCGGCTCGGTGATGCGACGCACCGCGGCCACCACCCTGGCGTAGTTGGCCAGCGGCTCCCCCATGCCCATGAACACGATGTTGGACAGCCGATCGCCGAAGTCATCCCGCAGGGCGACCGCGGCCGAACGCACTTGTTCGAGGATCTCCGCGGTCGACAGGTTACGGGTCAGTCCGCCCTGCCCCGTCGCGCAGAACGGGCAGGCCATGCCACAGCCGGCCTGCGACGAGATGCACACGGTGTTGCGCTGCGGGTAGCGCATCAGCACCGACTCGAACGTCGTCCCATCGGTGCCGCGCCACAACGTCTTTCGGGTCTGCCCGGCGTCACAGGTGACTTCGGCGGCCGAGGTGAGCAGGCGCGGGAACATCGCTTCGGCGACCCGGTCCCGCACGGCGGCCGGGAGGTCGGTCATCTCGCGCGGGTCGGCGATCAGCCGGCCGTAGTACTGATGCGCGAGCTGCTTGGCGCGGAACGCCGGCAGGCCCAGCTCAGCGACGGCCGCCGCGCGGCCTTCCGCGTCCAAGTCGGCCAGGTGCCGCGGCCGCCTGGCGGGGCGGGGTTCGGTGAAAACCAGTTGTTGGACCATGACCAGTCCAGTATCGGCCCTTCTCAGTGAACGAGCGTCAGCACCGTCCACGCCGCGACCGCCGACGGCAGCACGCCGTCGAGCCGGTCCATCAGACCCCCGTGGCCGGGCAGCAGGCGGCCCATGTCCTTGATGCCCAGGTCGCGCTTGATCTGGGATTCGACCAGGTCGCCGAGCGTGCAGGTGAGCACCAGGACGACGCCCAGCAGCGCGCCGATCCAGGGCGGTTTGCCGGCCAGGAAGGTGGCCGTCAGGATCGCCGCGGTGATCCCGAAAAAGAGCGAGCCGGCGAAACCCTCCCAGGACTTCTTCGGGCTGATCGCGGGAACCATCGGATGCTTGCCAAGCAGGACGCCCACGGCATAGCCGCCCACATCGGAGGCGACGACGGTGACCATCAGGCAAAACACCCGGCCCGCGCCGTCCTGCGGGTAGACCAGCATGGCGCCGAACGAGGCGAACAGCGGTACCCACGCGGCCAGGAACACGGTCGCCGACGCGTCGCGCAGATAATTCGCCGAGGGCGAACCGGCGAACGGCTCGGGCCGCTTGCTGTTGTCCTGCATGAACAGCCGCCACACGTTGCAGACCACCACGGTGGCGCCGAACCCGGCCAGGGCGCCGGCGGCGTGATAGGGCCACGTCAGCCAGACGGTGACCTGGCCGCCGATCAGCAACGGGATGAGCGGGATGACGTACCCGGCCTCGCCCAGCCGCCGCGCCACCTCAATGGTGGCGACGAAGATCGCGAGCGCGACGATGGGAACCCAGTAGCGCGGCGCGTACACCAGCGTCACGATCAACACGCCGCCGATCCCCGCGCCCACCGCGATGGCGGCGCGCAGGTCACGTCCCGCACGGGACGTCTTCTTGGCCGCCTGCGTGGCCTTGGTGGCCTCACGCGGCGGCTCGTCGGGCGGGCTGGCTGCGCCGGTATTAGCCACGGACCTGGGTGAACTCAGCTGCTGGGCGGCCGCTAGACCTCCAGCAGCTCGCCTTCTTTGTGCTTGACCAGGTCTTCGATCTGGGTGATGTACTGGTGGGTGGACTTGTCCAGGTCTTTCTCCGCGCGGCCGACCTCGTCCTCGCCGGCCTCGCCGTCCTTGCGGATGCGGTGCAACTCCTCCATCGCCTTGCGGCGGATGTTGCGCACCGACACCTTGGCGTCTTCCCCCTTGCCCTTGGCCTGTTTGACCAGCTCCCGCCGTCGCTCCTCGGTGAGTTGTGGCACCGCCACCCGGATGAGGGTGCCGTCGTTGGTGGGGTTGACGCCCAGGTCGGAGTTGCGGATCGCCGTTTCGATCGCGCCGAGCTGACTGGCCTCGTAGGGCTTGATGACGACGAGCCGCGCCTCCGGCACGTTGATGCTGGCCAGCTGCGTGATCGGGGTGGTGGCGCCGTAGTAGTCGATGACGATCCGGGAGAACATGCCGGGGTTGGCGCGGCCGGTCCGAATGGTTGACAAGTCGTCACGGGCCACCGCTACGGCCTTCTCCATCTTCTCTTCGGCGTCGAAGAGAGCCTCGTCAATCATTGCGCCCGCTCCTGTTCATCACTGCGTTGTGCGTCGTCGCCAGCGCGGATCATCTTCGCTCTTCCCCTCAGGTGGTGACCAGTGTCCCGATTTTCTCACCGGCGACCGCGCGGGCGATATTGCCATTGGTCAGCAGGTTGAACACCAGGATCGGCATGCCATTGTCCATGCAGAGGCTGAACGCGGTGGCATCGGCCACTCGCAGGCCTCGGTCGATGACCTCGCGGTGGCTGATCGCGGCGATGAGCTCGGCGTGCGGGTTCTGCCGGGGATCCGCGGAAAACACCCCGTCGACCGCCTTGGCCATCAAGACCACCTCCGCGCCGATCTCCAGCGCCCGCTGCGCGGCCGTGGTGTCGGTGGAAAAGTACGGCAGCCCCATGCCGGCCCCGAAAATCACCACCCGCCCCTTCTCCAGGTGCCGTACGGCGCGCAGCGGCAGGTAGGGCTCGGCGACCTGGCCCATGGTGATCGCGGTCTGCACCCGGGTCACGATGCCTTCCTTCTCCAGGAAGTCCTGCAGCGCAAGGCTGTTCATGACCGTGCCGAGCATGCCCATGTAGTCCGAACGGGTGCGTTCCATGCCGCGCTGCTGCAGCTGCGCGCCGCGGAAGAAGTTGCCGCCACCGATCACGACGGCGACCTGGACGCCGTCGCGAACCACCTCGGCTATCTGGCGGGCCACCCGCGCCACGACATCGGGGTCCAGACCGACCTGGCCACCGCCGAACATCTCGCCGCCAAGCTTGAGCAACACCCGGGAGTACTTGGGCCGGGTTCGCGGTTGCCCGGCGACCGATCCGTTCTCCGGTGCCATGTTTTCCTTCGGAGCCGCCGCGCCGGCGGCTGGGGGCTCGCTGGACTCCGTCATCAGGCTCCTCGCATGAGAGTGCCATCCCGGGGTGAGCACATCCGGAACGGCATTTCACATCCTGCCTCATCGCAGCACAACGGGGCGCCGGTGGGGTGCATTATGCGCAGAGTTGGCGATGCGGACGGCTTTTCGAGCAGATCGACCAGGTCTGGCCGGCCGTCGGCCCGCCCCGCCGCCCTCGGCCGGCGAATGTTTGAGCGATGGCCGACAGGGGGAATCCGCACCAACGCGGTGGGAATTCACGGTCTTGAGAATAAGGGCCAACCCGCCGTTGACCGGACCGGTCGCCTCGGCGATCGGCATTGAGCGATCGCTCAAGGTACGCCTATGAGGAGGAACTGATCCATGGCGGACAACAACTCGGGACCTGCTGAAGCTGTCAAGGGCGTCGTCGAAGACGTCAAGGGCAAGGCCAAGGAAGCCGCTGGTGCGGTGATCGGCCGTGACGACCTGACCCGCGAGGGCCAGGCCCAGCAGGACAAGGCGGAAGCACAGCGAGACGCGGCGAAGAAGGAAGCCGAGGCCGAGGCGGCGCGCGGCGGCGCCGAGGCCGCTGAGCAGCGCCAGAAGGCCAATCAGTAGCTTGCTGGAAGGATGGGTCCGGTCTGTGCAAACGGACCGGACCCATCGACTTTTTTCCGGCGACGAGGGGCGCGCCGAGTTAGCCAGGCCGGCGCGGTCGGCAATCTCCTCGAGACATTTTGCTTAATTTCGCGACGAGCGGGTAATCAGCGCTGCGCTGGCAGACATCTCCCTGCGGGATGCCTACGGCGGGGGGGAACACCCACGCGAAGTTCGGGAGATGTTGGTTGGACGTTCTATTGCTGACCGACGCGGACGACTTCGACGGGGCGCTGCCGCCCCTGCCGTCGTTCGCGCGAATCAAGAGACGCGCGCCACTGACCGGTGACCGCGATGCGCCGGCCGATCCCGGCGACGTCGCAATTGTCGACGCGCGTGGCGACCTCGCGGCCGCCCGGGAGGCGTGCCGTCGGCTGACCACCGAGGCCCCCGCCACCGCGGTGGTGGCCCTGGTGGAGCGGACCGGCGCAGTGACGGTCGACGGCGACTGGGACGGTGACGGGGTCGTTGACGACGTCATGCCGTCCGGCGCCGACGCCAACGAGCTGCAGGAACGGCTGCGGCGCGCGATTACGCAGCGGCGCAACGCAATCGACGGCAGCCTGAGATTCGGCGCCCTGCTTTTGCACCCGACCGGCTTCACTGGGTCACTGGAGGGCAGAGACCTGGGTTTGACGCTGACCGAGTTCAAACTGCTGAGTTTCCTTGTACAGCACGCCGGTCGGCCTTTCACGCGGACCCGCCTGATGCACGAGGCGTGGGGCTACGACAGCAACGGCCGCGTCCGCTCGGTCGACGTCCACGTCCGCCGACTGCGCGCCAAGCTCGGTCCTCGGCACCAGTCGATGATCGGCACCGTCCGAGGCGTGGGCTACATGGCGGCGACCCCACCGCATCCGGAATGGATTGTCAGCGAACCGACGGTGATGTGGGCGACGGCGACCTCCGCCTCGAACACCTTGCCGCACTGATTCTTTCGTCAGCCGAATAGCGGGAAGGCGCGCTTGCGGGCGAGCGCGTCCATGCCCTGCTGGATGGAGTCCTGGATCTCACGGTACTTGCGGTCGACGTAGGCTTCGTCCTCCGCGCGTGCGGGATCGTGGTCGAGTTCCACGGGCGGCATGAACCGGGTCCTGATCTTGGCCGGCAGCGGAAGCTGCGGCAGCGCCGCGGGCGCGATCCCCCACGGCAGTGAGATCGCCAAGGGGAACACTTTGAGGCGCAGCAGGCGGTCGAGCTGCAAGGCCTTCGACAGCTTGTCACCGCGGATCAGCACGGGCATCGCGTCGGCGCCGCCCACCGTGGCGATCGGCACGACGGGAACGCCCGCCCGAATCGCCATCTTCACGAACCCTTTTCGGCCCGCCAGGTTGGCTTGGTCGCGCTCGATCCACGGGCGCAGCGAGTCCACTTCGCCGCCGGGCCACAGCGCAACATCACGCCCCTCGGCCAGGGCGGTGGCGATGGCGTCCGGCGCGGCCGGAAGCACCCCCATGGACCGGAAGTACCGTCCGATCACCGGAATCGCCATCAACGCGTCATGCGCCGTGCCGTGTAGCGGGCGTTCCTGACCGAAACGACGCCACCACTGCAGACCGACGGTCCAGGCATCCCAGACGAACGGAGCGCCGGAGTGGATGCCGACCAGCAGTGCCGGCGGCGCCGGAACGTTCTCCCAGCCGTCGATCTCCATGCGAAACCAGTAGTCCACCAAGACATTCCAGAGGTACTTCTGGCGTTGCAGGGTGGTCTCGTCCTGCCCGCTGAGATCCCACCTGCCGGCGCGCTCGGCGACCCAACCGCTCAATCCGCCGCCCTGGTCGCTGCGCCGCTCCTCCATCGTCGCCCGCGCCTGCTCGGCATGGACCTGCGCCTGTTCGCGTATTTCGGCTGGCCTGTGATCCGGGTTACTCATGGGTGCCGGGTACCCGATTCATGCGCGCACGATGCACCGCCGCCAGAAAAACGGAACTCCCCGCGTCGCACGCGACGCGGGGAGATTTCCGCAAGCCGGACTACGTGTGGGCGGGGGCCGGGCTGGGCGGAGCGCCCGGTGCCGGGCTGGCGTTCGAGGCGCCAGGCGCCGCGCCACCCTGCACGTTCGAGGTCCAGATCAGAATGTCTTGCATTCCGTCGTTGTAGACGACGCCGTTCGGCGGCGCGCCCGTCACGTCGAAGTACAGCGTTCCGGTCGACTCGTTGCCCTGCGGGATCGGCGCCGGGTTAAGGCCGTTCGGGACCCCAACCTTGTCGATCACCCGGTAGTTCTGACCATTGGGACCGCGGGCGATGAAGTCGTTGACCATCGGGGTCACGACTCCACCGTCCGACCGGGCGGTGATGTCCGCCTGGTAGAGCGTCCCCTTGGGCGTGTAGCCCGGAATCGCGGCGTTGCTCGGCTGCAGGTTGCTGACCGTGTAGTCCGTGATCAGCGGCCCGTCGACGAGTTTTTCGCTGGTGCCGAAACCCTGAATGTTGGGCGGCGGCGCGGCCGAAGCCGGCACCGCGGCGAAAATGCCCGCCGCCGCTATCCCCCCGGCAGCGGCGGCTGTCTTCACGGCCGTCTTGGTGACCTTCATTGTCCATCCTTTCGTGTCGAACAATCGCCCCCCGAAAGGGCAATACGCACATAAGCGGGCCATAGCCATTTGTCATCCGCTCTAAACGTGTTCGCGTGCCTAAATTCCGGAATAGGTGCCGCTCGCCTGCCGAAATGGATTTTTTTGCTGGACAGCATCTTTCGCATCAGCTCTTAACATCTGTATCGCCATTCACGCCGTATCAGTGATATGCGGACCCCACGGTGGGCCCCGGCAGCGCGATTAGCGCCCGTTCTGGGGGTAGTCGGAGCCAGACCAGCCAGACCGGTACGCAACGTCGACGGAACGCGGAAGCTCCAAGCACAGTCCGCGCGAGGATGACGAACTCGAACACAAGCTGGACGGCACGCTGCGCGGAAATCGGTCCAGTCGCGCCGAGGAATGGCGTGACCCCGAGCCGCCTGCCGACGACGACGCCGACATCCCGACTGCCGGGCCGCCGCCGCACGAATCCTAGAACCGTTTGCTCGCAGCAATGCATGACGGACCTTCGAACACGAAAGAGAAAGCACATGGGTTTTGCCCCTCAGCAACAGGACGTCCCGGGCGTGCAGGCGCGGATGAACCCGATTCCGGACCGCGGCGAAAACACTTACCGCGGCTCGGGGAAGCTCACCGGTAAGAGAGCCGTCGTCACCGGCGGTGACAGCGGCATCGGCCGGGCGGTGGCAATCGCTTTCGCCCGGGAAGGCGCCGACGTACCTCGCCAAGGCGGCCGTCCCGCACATGAGCCCGGGGGCGTCGATCATCGGCAGTTCATCGGTCAACTCCGATACCCCCAACCCCACGCTGGCACCCTACGCGGCCACCAAAGCCGCTATCGCGAATTTCTCGGCCAGCCTCGCTCAACTGTTGGGCGAGAAGGGAATCCGCGTCAACAGCGTGGCGCCCGGCCCGATATGGACTCCGCTGATTCCCTCGACCATGCCGCCGGACAGCGTCGAATCCTTCGGCGAGAACGTGCCGCTGGGGCGCGCCGGCCAGCCTGCCGAGCTGGCCCCCGTCTATGTCCTGTTGGCGTCCGATGACGCGAGCTACATCTCCGGCGCGCGGGTGGCGGTGACGGGAGGACGGCCGGTTCTGTGAGCCCCTCCGGCGCCGCGGTTACGGGCGGAACGGGCACACCATGCCGGGCGTCCAGCCGAGCGGGACCGCCGGGTTGGCGGGATCCGGCGGGCAGACGCGGTAGCACTGGGTGCCGCCCCACCCCAACACGGAGACGCTGACGCAGTGGTCGTAGCTGCCGTCGGGATACGGGTTGCCATCGCAGTAGGTGCCGCCGCCCCACGGCGACCATCCGCCCTGGCATCCGGCCGTCGGGACGTTGTCGGCGGGGGCTAAGGGATTGTCCGGCAAGGAGATTGGCCTGTCAGCGCACAAGAATTCGGTATCGGCCGTCGCCGCACGGCCGTCGGCGTCGTCGGGTCGATCGAGTGCCGTCGTCACCAGGGTGCCCACGGCCAGGGCCGCCGCTGTCGCGCCGACCGCGAGCCCGGCCAAAGTCGCCGCAACCATGCCCTTCATGACCCCTGCCCTCCATCGCGAAACCCGACCCCTTCAGGGAATTCGAGCACCGCGCACCATCGGCGGCTAGGGTCTAGGGACCCTCGGACCGGGCCGAAGGTCACTCACGGCATCGGTGGGCCGAACTCGGCTCGAAATGCCCGCTGGCACTGGTGGTTCGACGGCTCGGCCGTCAGCGTGTGACGCGCCGGAGTCAGGAACCCCGGTTCTCGCCCAGCTCCTCGACGATCGGGCTCTGGACGGGGATGTCCTTGCCGTTCTCGGCGAGCCCGGGTTTGGTGTGGGAGCGGCGCGCCGCGGCCTGGTCGCCGTCCCGGACGTCGTGTTCGTCGGCGATGGTGACCGACGCGGCGACCTGGGCGGCGTTGTTGTAGGTCTCGGGCGGAATGCCCCGCAGGGCGGGGATCGTGTTCTCGTTGCAGCCATTGCGACAGGCGGCCTCGAGCAGGTCCTGCTTGTTCGCCGGAAAGTCCACATCGTTGAGGCACTGGCGCAGCTGACTAGGGGTGGTGGACGCAACCATGGCTGGCGGGATGCCCGGTGGCCATGTGTCTAAACGGCGCCGGGGGGTGCTGTCTCGGTCACATCGGCGCGGCCGCCGGTCGCGTTTCTCAGCGGCCGCGGACCCGCCGGTTGTGTTTGACGATCGCGTCGACCAACTCCGGCTTGCTCATCGTCGAGCGGCCCCGGACGTCGAGTCGCCGGGCCACGTCGAGCAGGTGTTTCTTGCTCGCGTTGGCGTCCACGCCCTCGGCGGTCGCCCCGGAGGCTCGCGGGCCGCCGCTGGTGGCGCGCTCGTCGGACGGCCCCTTCGCGTCCTTGGCCTCCCAATGGTCGCCGACCTTTTCGAAACTGTGCTTGAGGGCGGAGTACGCCACCCGGTGGGCGCGCTCTTCGCTGCCGTATTCCTCGGCGGCCGCATCGTGCGTCTTCGCAAATGTGCGTTGCGCTTTGGCGCCGGAACGCTGCAAGGTGCTCGGCAGTTCGTCCTTCTTCGGCTTGCCGCCTTTCGCCGTCTTCGGCATGAAAACCTCCTGATAAGCCCGTGCGAGCGGGTGCCGCCGCTGCTCGGGTACCCCCTTGACCGGCCGGCAATCCCAACTTCGCGCCGCGAATCGACGTCCAGACGGCCGAAATATGTCAATATCGTTGACATGGTCCTCGCCGAAGACGCCCCGCTCGGTTACCTG
>NZ_LZJG01000251.1:0-1422 GCF_001667785.1 Mycobacterium sp. E3247
CGCACGCCGAGCTGATCATCTCGACTGTGGCGGAAGCGGATTCGAGCGGGATGCTGCCCGAACCGAAGCAGATCGGCGGCGATCCACCGGCGATCCACGATGCCACGTCCTCGTCGGCGTCCGTGGTCAACTCCATGGTCAGCGCGCCGACAAAGGGCCGTCGGTCGCCCCATTTCTTCGCCCATTCGGCGGCCAGCCCGGGAAAGCAGACTTCGTCATAGGCCTGGATCTCGAGCGACCCGCGTTCGGCGATCCGGCGCGGTGAGGCGACGGTGGCGGTGGGCAGTCCGAGTTCGCGGCGCTGCCGGTCCTCGGCCCTCTTGTTCATCCGCCAACACATCCAGTCGTACACCGCCATCCCGGTACGGACCATCGGCCCGGGCAGTGCCGGAATCAGCTCGCCGTTGGGCCGCATCGGAATGTAATGCAGCGTGGCCATCGGAATGCGGTAGTAGTCGGCGACGTTGATCGCGAGGTCCTGGTAGAGCTGTCCGGTGAAGATCAAATCGGCGCCGGCACCGACCGACATCAGTGACGAGCTCATCAGCTGCCAGTTCCGCAGCACCGGCTCCCATGCGTCGCGCATCAACTTGATGGGCCCGCGCACGAAATTCTTCCAGAAGTCGCGGATGAACTCGTCGCTCCAGAAGTCGTGCATGTCGGGTCCGTAGCCGATGGCCGCCAGGCCTGCTTCCTGCGCGAGCTCAACAAGATTGGGCGGGACGGCCATGCGGACTTCGTGCCCTCTGCGCGTCAGTTCCCGCCCGATAGCGAGGCACGGCTCTATGTCACCGCGCGTCCCGTAGCTTGCCACAGCAAATTTCATCGCGTTGTAACCTTAATCACTTTTCCCTTGCCCCGGCAACACTTCAGAGTAGGGTCTTTCGGCCCTAATTTCAGTCTCTCCCTTCCCTATTGGGATTGACTGTTTTCGTTGCATGGCATGGGGAATGAGGTTCCGCGAGCGGGCGAACCGGCAATTCCCACCGGGCGCCGTCGGGTGTGACGAAGCCAATATCATCGGCCCTATCCCCCCGACCATTGGACTGTGACGACCTTTGACGGTTTGACGCGACCCCCAGGCATCGTCGGCTGATCAGATATCTAGTGTGCCAGAAAGTGTGGTCCCGTGTCTCCAGAAGCGGCAACTAGTTCGGCGCCGGCGCCGGAGTCAGGACGCTGACAGTGCGGCACACATCCGCGCTGTCGGCTTTGCCGATCAGGCGCGACTCCGCGAGCCGGCAAACTTCTCCACCACGTCAGCGGCCTTGACAACGCTTTCAGCGGGTTTGGTCATGTGCCGGGCGATCTCTCGCGCACGCACGCCGTAATCCGGATCGAGTATCCGGCGCAGATCCGCCAACAACGACTCCCGGGTGGTGGCCGAAAACCGCCGCGTGGCACCAACTTTCAGCCGTTTGA
>NZ_LZJG01000252.1:0-4341 GCF_001667785.1 Mycobacterium sp. E3247
CTGGCCTGGGCGTCGAGCTGGTTGATCAACGCGTGCTGAGGCGCGCGCAGCTGGCGGGCCACCCGCTCCACCCGCTCCAGGGCAGCCAACCGCTCCGGGGTGGTCAGCACGTCAAAAGACAACCCGCACAGGCGGTCCGCGTCGCAATCGAGCGCGTCGATGACCTCGACGATCTCCTCACGACTGCTCGCACCCATACCCCACACCCTAGAAACACCCACCGACAAAAAACGCCGCGTTGTGACCACAGAAACCAAAGTGACACAAGGGATTACGGAGATCCGGGCTACACGCCCGATGTCGCCCGGTCCACGGCGTCACCGCGCAACCGGTGGGGATCGGGCAGCCGCCGACGACGACGCATATGCACCAACACCAGGACCGACAGCACCGCGGCGTAGATGCACCACAGCGACGCGAATGCCTGGAGGTAAAGGATGGCGACCACGATCAGCCCCACCAGGTTCGCCCATCCGAACACCACGATGGAGCGATAGCCCGACATCACGGCCGGCCCGATGACGGCGATGATGTAAAGCGCCGCCCACAGATAGCTTTCGCGAGCGCCGGTCTGGTATTCCAGCGCATGGGGGCACCTCTGCACGCCGATCGGCTGGGTGAGAACGACGAAAGCGAGATAGGCCGACACGACGGCGCCGAGCACCGCGAAAGGCGCCACCCGCAGTCGGGCGCCGCGCGGTTCCAGCATCAGGATCCCCACTGGGACCAGTGCGGGAAGCAATGGCAGCGCAATGAAGACGTAGGCCCGCACCGCCAACTGGGCCGCCCCGGCTGACACAATGCTGTTGGGCCACACCGCCGCCTCGATGAACTGGTGGGCCGCGAACACCGTGGGCAGCAAAGCAAATGGCACCTCGCGCCAGTGCTTCACCTCACGCAGGGTCGCGGCGGCTACCGGCAAGAGGGCGGTGCCCACAGCAAGATCCGCCGTCATCGAGAAGCACACGGGCCCATTGTGCATGGTGGCGATCCGCTTCGCCCGGCGTGGGCTGTTCGCGGCGACCCGCTTCGCCCGGCTACGCCGCGCTGGCGATCGGCGCGGCCGCGCTCGCGATCGCCACTACCCCGCGATGGCGGCCGGTCCCCGCGACTCGGAGGTCACCTCGTCGATCACGGTGTAGATGAACTTCATCTTCTCCAGCACAGCGACCGGCAGCACGAACGGGTACAGGTCGTCGTGGCCCATCGACCGGTTCACCATGTTCAGCGACCACGACAGTGGCAGCCACATGTCGATAACCGTCTGGAAAGCGCTGGGGCCCAGGGCCGGACGGTCGAAGGTCGCCGACGCCGAAGCGAAGCCGCACCACGCCGAGGTGTCCAGGGTGTCGCGGATGTGCAGGTAATGGGCGAACGTCTCGGCCCAGTCCTCGGCGGGGTGCATGGTGGCGTACGAGGAGACGAAGTGTTCCTGCCAATCCTCGGGCGGCCCCTCGCTGTAGTGCCGGTCCAGCGCCTCCTGGTAGTCGGCGTCGGGGTCGCCGAACAACTCGTTGAAACGCGCCAGGTAGTCGCTGGAGGGGGCGATCAGCCGGTAGAAGTAGTAGTGCCCGATCTCGTGCCGGAAGTGCCCCAACAGGGTGCGGTACGGCTCCTCCATCTCCACCCGCAGCTGCTCGCGGTGCACGTCGTCGCCCTCGGCCAGGTCCAGGGTGATCACGCCGTTGTCGTGCCCGGTCATCACCTTCTCGTGCCCGCTGGACAGCAGGTGGAAAGCTAATCCCTGCTCGGGATCCTCTTCGCGCCCGATGATCGGCAACTTGAGCTCATGCAGCTCGGCGATCAGCCGGCGCTTCGCCGCCTCGGCCCGGGCGAACTCGGCCAGGCCGGCGCTGTCGGCGTCGTTGGGCCGCACGGTGGTCAGCGCGCAGGACGTGCACAACAGGCGCGGATTGTTGACGGGCACCAGCCAATTGCATTCGGCCAGTAGCAGATTGGCGCACAGCTGATACTCGGCCGCGTCCACGAAACCCGCGTGCTCGCCGGCGTTGTTCTCGGCGATCACCAGCAGGGCCATCTGTTCGAGCGAAAAACCCAGTGCGCTGCCGCAATTCAGGCAGGTGGAGTTCTCGAACGTCAGGCGCTGCCCGCAATTGGGGCAGTTGAAGTCACGCATGGAGCACGTCCCCCTCGAAGGGCACCACGTCGACGGCCACGTCGATCACGCTGTGCTCCGACTCGGTGTAGATGATGCCCCGCAGCGGCGGCACGTCCGCGTAGTCACGGCCGCGTCCGACGATGATGTAGCGCTCGTCGACCAGCTGGTCGTTCGTGGGGTCCAAGCCCAGCCACTCGAACTGGCCGGGCTGCTGCGGTGTCCACACCGCCGCCCAGGCGTGGGTGGCGTCTATACCGATCATTCGATCCTTCCCCGGGGGTGGGTCGGTGGCCAGGTAGCCGGACACGTAGCTGGCCGCCAGACCGTTGGCGCGCAGGCAGGCGATCGCCAGCCGTGCAAAGTCCTGACATACCCCTTCCCGGGCCGCCAGAACCTCTTTTACCCCGGTGGAAATCGTCGTCGACCCCGAGCGGTAGGTGAAGTCGGCGAAAATCCGCGACGCGAGGTCGCGCAGCACGTCCACCAGCGGGCGCTCCGGGGCGAAACTGGGCGCCGCGTACTCGCGCACCTCGTCGGTGATCTCGGGTGGATTCAGGTCGAGGGTGAATTCGGCGGCGAGCGCTCCCCCACCTCCCGTCGGCCGGGCGGCCTCCCACGGCTGCACCGCCGGCCCGGCGGTGTAGAGCCCCGGGGCCGGCGGATAGACGTCCACGATGGAATCGCTGGTGACGGTCAGGGTGTGGTGCGGCTCGGTGACGTGGAAGTACGAGCTGATGTTGCCGTAGACGTCGGCGCTGGTGGAGACGTCGGCGGGGGCCGGTTCGATGGTCAGCCGGTGCTCGACGCAGCGCTGCCGCAGCGAATCCCGCGGGGTGAGGAAACCGCGGCCGTAGGAGCTGGTCACGACGTCGGAGTAGCGGTACTCGGTGCGGTGGGTGACCCGGTGGCGGCGGGCGGCCCCGGCGTCGGCTTCAGTCACATGGCTGATCACATCACACGCCGGACCGTCGCGCCGTCCGCGGCGCGAAACCGTTTGCCGATACGGCGGCACGCGGGCCAAACCGGGAGCACAATCGAGAGGTGGCCACGTGGTACGACGTCGCCCACATCGTTCGTGAGCTGGCACTCACCTCCGAGCCGTCACCGCACGATTGGCGGGTCGGCAAGAAGTTGCTGGCCTGGGAGCGGCCGCTGCGCCCGTCCGAACGCGAGGCGCTGGCCCGCGACGGGTCGGAACCGCCTGGGGGCGACATCCTCGGCGTGCGGGTGTCCGACGAGGGGGTCAAGTTCGGGCTGATCACCGACGAGCCGGACGTCTATTTCACGACCCCCCACTTCGACGGCTACCCGGTCGTGCTGGTCCGGCTGGCCGAGGTCTCCGTGCGCGACCTCGAGGAGCTGATCACCGAGGCCTGGCTGACGCAGGCCCCGCGGAAGTTGGTCCAGGAATTCCTGGCCGACTCCCGCTGAACCGTTATCCGTGCCGTAGGTCGATCACGCGTTGCAGGTCGTCGACGCACGCGCCGACGACGTCGGCGAGGATCAACTGCGTTTTCTCGCGGGCAACCGACTGCAATTCCGAAGCGTGGTGACGCGCGGACGCGATGTACGCGCACGCGCCGGCCGGGTCGGGGTCGGCAAGGGCTGTCGCGGCCGCGAGCACCACCGACACGGTGTGCACGATCTGCGGATGCCCCTCGCGACAGCCGTCAGAGGTGGGATTGGGAGTAGGGGCGACGGCGCGGGCCAGTTGCAGCACCGAGCCGGCCAGCAGGGCCACGTACACGGCCTGGCGATCGGCGGCGTGGACCGTGTCGCGCATGCCCCAGCGGCGCGGCGCGATACGCACGACTTGGCGGGCGGTGGTGCGCGCCTCGAGCAGTCCGCTGAGCTGTTCGTGTACTCGGTCGACCGCCGTCAGCGGCCAGTCGGGTGCCGGCGCTTTGCGTCCGACGGCGACGTCCGCGGCACGCGCCAACACGTCGTGCAGCACCCCCAGCACGCCGACGCGCGCAATGCGCAGCACCTTCAGCGGGTCGGCGGGGAACAGCAGGACTGCGAACACGATGGCCACGCCACCGCCGATCAGCGCGTCGAAGATGCGCTCCCAGCCGAGGCCGCTGTGGAACAGCGCCAACACCAGGATCGCCGACACCGCGGTCTGGTTGGCGAACATCATCCCGTGCCCGATGAAGCCGCCCCCGATGAACACCGCGGCGCCCAGCGCGATCAATGCGGCGATCGCGATGGGGACCGCGCCG